>CAMLCW010000083.1 GCA_946478645.1 uncultured Variovorax sp. | reverse complement strand
CGCGGGCCACCAGCCACCCGCGAGCGCCGCGGCCACGCCGAGCGCGCCGTAGAGCAAGGCCGCGACGCTGTTCCAATGCAGCGTCGGCGCCACGCCCTCGAAGTACCCGCCGCCCAGGTCGCCGCCGAGCACCCGCAGCGCGAACGCGGCGAGTGCGGTGCCGAGTGCGAGGCCGGCCACGCTGCCGACGATGCCCAGCAGCAGCGATTCGGCCAGCACCAGGCGCAGCCGCTCGCGCGGCGTGAGGCCCAGCACGCCGAGCAGCGCGAACTGCTGCGCGCGCTTGGCCACGCTGAGCGCCAGCACCGAGAACACCAGGAACGCGCCCGTGAACAGCGCCACCAGCGCCAGCACCGTGAGGTTGACGCGGTAGGCCCGCGAGAGATTGCTCACGCGCTCGGCTGCATCGCCGGGCTCGGCGAACTGCAGGCCCGCGGGCCAGCCCGGCAACCGGGTGAGCGACGCGGTGAACGCGGCCTGGTCGGTGCCGGGCGCGAGCCGCAGGTCGATGCGGCTGAGCTGGCCGAGGCGCTCGAACAGGTCCTGCGCTGCGCCGATGTCCATCACCGCGATCGCGGCGCCGCCAGCCGCGACGTTGCCCGCGACTTCAAGCGGGCGCCAGGCGCCGTTGCCGCTGCGCAGCCGCACGGTCTCGGTGCCACCCTCGGCGGCCTCGGGCGGGAGCCCCAGCGCACTGCGCGCCGCCGCATTGAGAAACACATGGCCCGGCGCAAGCATCGCGAAGCGCGACGCCTCCGCATGCGGCTGCGGCATCAGCGCCGGCGCGATGGTGGGAAGCGCGAGCGCGTCGACACCGACCACGCGCAGCGGAACCTGGCGCTCGCCCGCGAGCGCGAGGGCCTGGATCTCGAGCACGGGGCTGGCGAGCACCACCTGCGGATGCTGCGCGAGCCGCGGGAACACGGCCTCGTCGATGCGGCCCTGCACCGCGCGGACTTCGAGGTCGGGCTGGCCGTTGACCGCGCGCACCGCGCTCGAGAACTCGTCGAGCGCCGAGGCATTGATCAGCTGCACCGAGAACGCGAGCGCCACGCCGAGCATCACCGCCAGCACCGCGGCCGCATTGCGCCAGGGGTGGTGGCGGAGTTCCTGCCATGAAAAGGTGGTGAGCAAGGCGTGCATGGGGCCATTGTGGCGGGGCGCCGGGCGCGCCGAACGCGTGGCACCATGCGCAACCTGTCCATGTCCGGGAAATCGACGATGAGTTGCATCTCCGCGCACCGCCGCGTGCTGGCCGCGCTGCTGGCCGCATTGCCGCTGCTGTTCGCCACCGGCGCCGCCGCGCAGCTGGCGCCGTCCGGCCCCGAAGCGGACGCGGCGCCGCTGTCGCTCGCGAGCGACCCGGCCCTGATCGCGCGCACCGCGCTGGGCACCGAGCGCGGCACGGTCGTGGTCGGCCTGCTGCATGGCGGCGTGGCACGCTACGGCGCGGCCCACAATCCCGCGCCGCCCGACGGGCCGCGTCCGGTGCCGGCCGACGGCGCGGAGCAGCCGATGTTCGAGATCGGCTCGGTCACCAAGGTCTTCACCGGCCTGCTGCTCGCGCAGGCCGTGGAGCGCGGCGACCTCCGGCTCGACGACAACCTGGGCCGGCTGCTCGCGGGCAAGGTCGCGCCGCTGCCGCCCGCGCTCGCTTCGATCACGCTGCGCCAGCTGGTCACGCACACCGGCTGCATGCCGGTGATGGCCGACGGCGTGGCGCGCGGCCCGGCGCTCGCGTCGCAGATGCGTGCGCTCGAACGACAGGCGCTCTACGAATCGCTGGCGCGCATCACGCTCACCGGTCCGGCGCCGCCCTGCGCGGCCAGTTACAGCAACCTCGGCATGGCGCTGGTCGGCCAGTTGGTGGCCGAGCGCTACCAGACCACCTGGGGCGAGCTGGTGCGCGCGCGCATCACCGAGCCATTGGGCATGAACGACACCGTGGTGCTGCTCGGCGACAAGGCGTCGCGCATGGCGCCGGCCTTCGCGGGCGACCGGCGGCGGCCGCTGCTCGACATGAAGGCCTATGCGCCCGTGGCCGCGCTGCGCTCGACCGCGGCCGACATGCTGCGCTTCAGCCGCGCGATCCTGGCGGGCGCGCGCGGTCCGCTGGGCCCGGCCGCCGAGCGCCTGCTCACGCCGCTGGCGCGCTACGAGGGTGCCGAGATCGGCTACGCGGTGATGGTGCGCGGGCGCGACGGCGAGCGCCGCACCTACTACCACGCGGGCGTCACCGAGGGCTACCGCACGCTGTGGATGCTGGCGCCCGACACCGGCGAGGCCATGATCCTGCTTGCCAGCAACACGCGCGCCCCGCTGCAGCGCGTGATGCTCGCGATCGGCAAGAGCCGTTATCCGGTGGCGGCCGACGAGGTGCCCGTCGATGCCGCGGCGCTCGCGCAATACCGTGGCGACTACCGCGTCAGCCCGGGCAAGTCGCTCGAATTCTCCGTGCGCGGCGGCCGCCTCCTGGTGCGCGAGAGCGGGCGCGGCTACAACCCGCTCAAGCCCGTGGGCCGTGATCGCTTCGTCGTGGGCGAGATCGGCGCGCAGCTCGTGTTCAAGCGCGAGGCCGGCGCGATCGTCGGCGTGACGCTCGCACAGGGCGGCAGCGAGATCACGGCGCGGCGCGTGACGGACGCGGCGGCGCGCGAGTAGGCCGATGCCCGTTCACAGCCGCTCGGCCAGCCCGCCCAGGTAGGCCCGCACCGCCGCGTCCGCGCTGAGTCCGATCGCGCGTTCGCAGGCCTGCCGCGCGGCCGCCCGCGCGCCGCCGGCCGCGAGCAGGTGCGCGCGCGCGGCCCAGAAAGGCTGGTACTGCGCGACGTCGTCGGCGGTCAGCGCGTCGAGCGCACGCAGGCCGGCCTCGGGCCCGCGCGCCTTCGCGAGCGCACAGGCCAGGCTCACCTGTGCACCGATGCCGAGCCGGAGCGCCAGCAGGCTTTCGTAGAGCGAGACCAGCGCCTCGGCCGACACCAGCGCGCCGACGCGGCGCTCGCAATGGGCCGACTGGATGGCGGCCTCGAGCTGGTAGGCACCGGGGCGCTGCAGGGCCGATGCGCCGCGCAGGCTGTGCTCGGCCTCGGCGAGCAGGTCGGGGTTCCAGCGTGCCGTGTCCTGCTGGTCGAGCGGCACGTAGGCGCCGCCCTCGCTGCGGCGCGCGCCGGCCCGGCTTTCGCAGAACAGCATCAAGGCGAGCAGGCCCAGCGGCTCGGGTTCGCCGGGCAGAAGGCCGCAGAGGATGCGTCCCAGTTCGATGGCTTCGGCCGTGAGCCCGGCGGGCCGCGCATCGGCGCCGTCGACGTCGTCCCAGCCGCTGCCGTAGGCGGCGTAGATGGCGTCGAGCACGTCCTGCAGCCGCTGCGGCAGTTCGCGTGGCGGCGGCAGTTCGAATGCGCCGGCGGTGCTGCGCAGCTGCGCCTTCGCGCGCGCCAGCCGCTGCGCCAGCGTGGCCGGGGCGACAAGGAACACGCCGGCCATGCGCGCGGTGCCGATGCCGAGCAAGGCCTGCAGCATCAGCGCGGTGCGTGCGGGCGCATCGACTGCGGGATGCGCGCAGGCGAACAGCAGCCGCAGCCGCTCGTCGGGCAGGTCGCGGTGCTCGGCCTCGGCGGTGTCCATCTCGCCGGCCAGGAGCAGCAGCGCGCGCGTGGCTTCGTCCTGCGACCGCGTGTGGCGCCAGGCGTCGAGCCGGCGGTTGCGTGCCAGGCGGAGCAGCCACGCATCGGGCCGCTCGGGCACGCCGTCGAGCGGCCAGCGCTCGAGCGCGCGTGCGAACGCTTCGGCCAGCGCGTTCTCGGCACCGGCAATGTCGTGGGTGCGAACGGCAAGGGTCGCGAGCAGCCGGCCGTGGAACTGGCGGGCGGCCGTGGCGGGCGTGGCGGATTCAGGCTGCATGCTGCTTCCTCCAAAAGCGACCCGGCGGATCGCTCTGCGCCATTCTTCGACTGCCGCACCCGAGGCGCAAGGCCGATCGCCCGGGAAAGCGTGTCGCCCCGCGCCTACGCCGCCCGGGCCTGATCAGCCGGCGCGAACATCGCCTCGAGCTCGTTGCGCAGCCGGTAGGCGGCGGTGGTGGTGTCGATCGCCACGTCGGCCCAGCAGAGGCTCTGGCCTTTCTTGACCGGGCGCACCACCTTCACGTCGTGCGCGAGGCCGAGCGGCAACCCGCCGAGGCGCAGCGTACGTTCGGCCGGCAGCAGCTTGCCCCAGACGGTGTAGCCACCTTCGCCGTCGAGCATCTCGCCGGGCGCGAGGTCGCGCTTGGCGGTGGCGACCACGTCGGCGTTCCAGCAGGTGGCCACGCCCGTGGCCTCGCCGCGCAAGGCCACGCTGGCCACCGACATGCCCACTTCGAGACCGATCAGGTGCCAGCGCTTGTAGAGCGTGAAGTAGCGTCCGCTCGGGTCGGTGTGGGCGTTGTATTCCTCGAAGCAGTTCTTGATGTAGTCGGTCTCGGCCTCGACGGTGACCCACACGCCCATGCGGATGTCGTAGGGAATGCGCCGGCCGTCGGCTTCGAGCGAGGAGACCACCTCGACCATGCCCTTGCGCTCGAGCACGCCGCCTTCGCTCTTCGGCCGCGTGACGAAGGGGATGTCTTCCACGCTCGCGGGCGGATAGAGCAGGCCGTCCGAGGGCACGCCGAGGCCGGTGGCATTGGCCACGGCCGAGCTTTCGATCGAGGGCTTGGAGCCGTCGAGGAAGCTGTTGAACATCTTTGGGTTGAGCCCGCCGCGCTGCGCCTGTTCGGGCGTGAGGCCGTAGTTTCCCCAGACCGTCTCGGGCGTCGATTCGCTGAAGTGCGGCAGCCACTTGTGGCCGCGCCCGGCCGCCACCACGGGAAAGCCGCAGGTGCGCGCCCAGTCCACCAGGTCGCAGATCAGTGCGGGCTGGTCGCCGAAGGCGAGCGAATACACCACGCCGGCCTGCTGCGCGCGGCGCGCGAGCAGCGGTCCGCAGAAGGCGTCGGCCTCGACCGTCACGTTGACCACGTGCTTGCCATGCGCGAACGCGTCGAGGCAGTGGTCGACCGCGGCGACCGGGTGGCCGGTGCACTCGACCACGACGTCGATCGAAGGCTCGCGCGTGACCGCCTGCCAGTCGTCGGTGACCCAGGTGCTGCCGGTGTCCAGCGCCTCGGCCACCGAGCGCGCGGCGCTGCGCTCGGGCTGCCAGCCGACGCGCGCGAGATTGGCGCGCGCCGCGGCGGGCGAAAGGTCGGCAATGGCCACCAGCTGCACGCCGGGGGTGCGCGGAATCTGCGCCAGGTACATCGAACCGAACTTGCCGGCGCCGATCAGGCCGATGCGGATCGGGCGGCCTTCGGCGGCACGCTGCTGCAGGCGGGCGTAAAGGCTCATGGCGTCAGGCCTCCGCGGTTTCGCGCACGTCGAGCGAGGTCTCGAGCGCGCTCTCGGGCAGGCCGTCCTTCCAGGGCAGGTCGACCGGGTAGGGCTTGAGCAGGCAGTCGTCGGGCAGCATCTCGATGGGCGTGAAGTCGCGGTGCGCGATGTACTCGGGCCGCTTGTGGCGGCGGATGTGGTTGCCGACCGCGCACAGGCTCAGGTACACCGCCACCCGGTTGAACGGCGACAGGTTGCTGCCCGAGGCATGCACCAGGCAGCTGTGGAACAGGATCATCGAACCGGCCGGCCCCTTGGGCGAGACGATGCCGCCCTGCTTGCCGCCGGCGCGCTCGACCAGCTGCCGGATCAGGTCGTTGTCGACGGTCCAGAGCGGATAGCTCGTCGTCGTGAGGTCGTGCTTTGCATCGACCACGCCCTTCTGGTGGCTGCCCGGGATGAACATCAGCGGCCCGTTGTGCTCGGTCACCTCGTCGAGAAAGATCGCGACATTCATCGCGCGCTCGGTGGGCATCAGGTCGTCGTTGAGCCAGGTGCCGTAGTCCTGGTGCCATTGCCACACGTCGCCCTCGAAGGCCATCTTGCCGTTGATCTTGAACTGGTGCATGTAGACCTCCTCCTCGAAGAGATCGCGCACCGGGCCGACCATGCGCGGATGGCGCGCGAGCCTGGCGAACGGCTCGCTGTACATATGGGCCGCGAAATTGGTGCGCACCGCGTCCGATCCCTTCTCGCGCACGTTGAAGGCCTCGCGCCGGCTGTAGAGCTCGGGCACGGCGTCGGTCAGCACCCTGGTTTCCTCGGGCGAGAAGTGGCCGGGAAAGAACAGGTAGCCCTCGCGCTCGAACTGCGCGCGTTGCTCGGGGGTCAGCTTCATGCGGTGTCTCCTTGGGGGGGTGGTTTTCAGGAAGGTCGCGCGGCGGCTTCGCTGCGCGCGAGCTGTTCGGCGAGCCGGCGGCCGAGCGCCTCGCTCGCCTCGGCCACGTGCGCTTCGCTCAGGCGCGCGGCCAGGTCGGCATCGCCCTCGGCGATGGCCGCGGCGATGGCTTCGTGCTCGTCCCAGAGCGACTCGCGCTGCGGCTCGGCCTGCAGCACCGCGCCCATCGCGCGGCGCAGGTGGCGCCAGTGCTGCCCGGCGCTCTGCCCGATCAGCGGGTTGCCCGAGGCGTCATAGATGGCCTGGTGAAAGGCCATGTCGGCATCGATCATGGCCTCGACGTTGCGCCCGCGCGCCGCGCGGCGGCCGCGCTGCATGAGCTTCGGGTCGATGACGAACCGCGCGCCCGCCGCGAGCCGGGCGGCCAGCACGTCGAGCGCGCCGCGCACCTGGTAGACCTTCTTCGTCCACTCGGCATCGAGCGGCGCCACGAGCACGCCGCGTCCCGGTGCGTCGTGCACGAAGCCGTCCTTCTTGAGCAGGCGCAGCGCCTGCAGCACCGGTTGTCGCGACACCGCGAGCCGCTGGGCGATGTCTTCCTGCGTAAGCCGCTCGCCGGGCGCGAGTTCGCCGCTGCTGATGGCGCCGAGCAGGGCGCGATACACCTGGTCGACGAGGTCGGGCGCGGCTTCGATGCTGACGAGCTGGGCGGGCATGGGCGATGGAAGATTCTTGAAGTCTGTATACAGAGTACAGAGCCCGGCATGGCCTCGCCCAGCGGGTTTCCACCCATCCCGGCTGAAAGAAAATGCAACCGGCTAAGCTGCGCGCATGCAGCCACTTCCCACCTACGACGACGTCACCGCCGCGGCCGCGCGGCTCGAAGGCCATGCCCATCGCACGCCCGTGCTGCGTTCGCGCACGGCCGACGAACGCTGGGGCGCCAGCTTCTTCTTCAAGTGCGAGAACTTCCAGCGCATGGGCGCCTTCAAGTTCCGCGGCGCCTTCAACGCGCTGTCGAAGTTCGACGCGGCCCAGCGCAAGGCCGGCGTGATCGCGTTCTCGTCGGGCAACCATGCGCAGGCGATCGCGCTGTCGGCGCGGCTGCTGTCGATGCCGGCGGTGATCGTGATGCCCGCCGACGCCCCTGCTGCGAAAGTCGCGGCCACGCGCGGCTACGGTGCCGAGGTGGTGAGCTACGACCGCTTCACCGAAGACCGCGAGGCGCTGACGAAGCGCCTTGCCGCGGAACGCGGCATGACGATGATCCCGCCCTACGACCACCCCGACGTGCTCGCGGGCCAGGGCACGGCGGTGAAGGAACTGATCGAGGAGAGCGGCCCGCTCGACCAGCTCTTCGTCTGCCTCGGCGGCGGCGGGTTGCTGTCGGGTTCGGCGCTTTCGGCGCGCGCGCTGGCGCCGGCCTGCAAGGTCTACGGCGTCGAGCCCGAGGCCGGCAACGACGGGCAGCAGTCGTTCCGCGCGGGCCGCATCGTGCACATCGAGACGCCGCGCACCATTGCCGACGGCGCGCAGACGCAGCACCTGGGCGAATACACCTTCGCCATCATCCGCCGCGACGTGGACGACATCGTCACCGTGACCGACACGCAGCTGGTCGAGGCGATGCGCTTCTTCGCCGAGCGCATGAAGATGGTGGTGGAGCCGACCGGCTGTCTCGCGTTTGCGGGCGCCATCGCCGCGCGCAAGGCGATCGAAGGGCAGCGCGTGGGCATCGTGGTGAGCGGCGGCAATGTCGACCTGGCGCGCTTCGCGTCGCTGATCGCGGGCTGAATTTCTTCAGGCTCAGGCGCGAATGCCGCCGGCGGTCAGGTGCAGCAGGCGGTCGGCGCGCGCCGCGGCGCTTTCCGAATGCGTGACCAGCACCAGCGAGGCGCCATGCTCGCGGGTCTGCGCCACGAGCACTTCCATCACCATGGTCGCGGTCGCGGGGTCGAGGTTGCCCGTGGGCTCGTCGGCCAGCAGCAGCGCGGGGCGGTGCACCAGTGCGCGCGCGATCGCCACGCGCTGCAGCTGGCCGCCCGACAGCGTCTGCGGCAGCCGCGCGCCCATGCCCGCAAGGCCGACCGCCTCGAGCATCTGCGCGACGCGGCCATCGTCGCGCGCACCCAGCAGCATCAGCGGCAGCGCCACGTTCTGCGCCACGTCGAGGTGCGGCAGCACATGGAAAGCCTGGAACACGAAGCCCACATGCTTGCGGCGCCACAGCGCGCAGGCTTCGCCGTCGAGCGCGCCGATGTCGGTCTCGCCGTGCCGCACCGTGCCGGTGCCCCAGCGGTCGAGGCCGGCCATGCAGTTGAGCAGCGTCGACTTGCCGACACCCGACTCGCCGACGATCGCGACGAACTCGCCGGGCGCGATGGTCAGCGTCACATGTTCGAAGACGGCCACGTCGCCGTAGCGCTTGCCGAGGTCGTCGATGCGCAATGTCATGAATCGAGCGCCTTCTCCATGGCTTGCACGGCCGCCTCGGTCGCACCCGGTGCATCGCAGGCGATCACGGTGCGCTGCGGCATGCTGCGCAGCCAGGTGATCTGCCGCTTGGCGAGCTGGCGCGTGGCCGCGATGCCGCGCTCGCGCAGCGCCTGCATGGCGGCGGCATCGGGCGCGGCCTGGCCGGCGGCATCGAGGGCATCGAACATTTCCCAGGCCTGGCGATAGCCCACGCAGCGCATCGAGGGCAGGTCGGGCGAGAGATCGCCGCGCGCGCGCAGCGCGCGCACCTCGTCGAGAAAGCCCGCGGCCAGCATCGCGTCGAAGCGCTCGGCGATGCGGGCGTGCAGCCAGCCGCGGTCGGTGGGTTCGAGCGAGAACAGCCGTCCGCCCGCGGCCGCGGGCGTTGCCGTCTTCTGCGTGCCCGCATGAAAGGCCGACAGCGGCTGGCCGCTGCTTTCCCAGACTTCGAGCGCGCGCTGGATGCGCTGGCTGTCCTGCGGCGCCAGGCGCGCGGCGGTGGCGGGATCGACAGCGGCGAGCCGCGCATGCATCGCGGGCCAGCCGAGCGCGGCGGCTTCGGCGTCGATGCGCGCGCGCACGCCGGGGTCGGCCGCGGGCATTGCATCGATGCCGTCGAACAGCGCCTTGAAGTAGAGCATCGTGCCGCCGACCAGCAGCGGCAGCGCGCCGCGCGCGCGGATCTCGCCGATGCGCCGGGCGGCGTCCGCGACGAAGGCGGCGGCGCTGTAGCGCTCGGCCGCATCGAGGATGTCGATCAGGTGGTGCGGCACGGCGCGCAGTTCGTCGCCGCTCGGTTTCGCGGTGCCGATGTCCATGCCGCGGTAGACCAGCGCCGAGTCGACGCTGACGATCTCCACCGGCAGCCGGCGCGCCAGCGCGAGCGCGGCGGCGGTCTTGCCCGATGCCGTGGGCCCGGCCAGCGCGATGTAGTTCAGGGGTTCGGGGCGGCCGGAGGCGGCGTCGGAGGGCGGCATAAGCGCCCGAGGGTAGCAAACAACGAAAGCCGCGGTGCCGCGGCAGGGCAGCGCCTGCCGATTGTCAGATCGCCTGCGCGCCCGCCTGCTGCGGCGCCTTGGTCTGGACCTCGGGCTGCGCGCCGCCGGCATCGATGTGCTGCGCGGGCGGCAGCACCGGCTGCGGCCGCGGCGCACGCGCGAAGGTAGCTTCGGGGTTCATGCGGAACAGCTGCGTGAGCGCCGCGCGGTACTGCGACTCGCCGATCGAGTTGGTGTTGTGGTGCGAGCCGCCTTCGACCAGCACGAACAGCTTGGGCACGGTGGCCGCTTCGTAGAGCTTGCGGCCGAGCGTGGGGTTGATGAGGCTGTCGGCAGTGCCGTGCACCACCAGCAGCGGCGCGCCGATGTCGCGGACCTTGTTGATGGCCTCGAAGCGCTGCGTGATGAAGGGGCCGAAGGGCAGCCAGCCCCACTTGAAGCTGCTCACCACGTCGGCGATCGAGGTGAAGGTGCTCTCGACCACGGTGCCGCTCTCGTCGCCCACGCGGGATGCGAGGTCGATGCCGATCGCGCCGCCGAGCGAGTGGCCGAAGATGTAGCGGTGCTGCTTCGGATGGCGCGCGGCAAGCCAGGTCCAGGCGGCGCGGGCGTCCTCGCGTGCGGATTCCTCGGACGGCAGGCCCTTGGTGCTCTTGCCGAAGCCGCGGTAGTCGATCGCGAGCACCGAAAAGCCCAGTTCATGCATGCGCTGGATGCGCGGCGCCGAGCCGGCCACGTTGTAGCGCGCGCCATGCAGGTAGAGCATCACGGGACGGTCGGTGGTTTCGGGTTCGCCGCCGAGCCAGAGGCCGTGCAGCCGCGCGGGTTCGCCGGTGATGGACGACTGGAAGTCGATCCACACGTCCTGCATGCCGGAGGTCATGCTGGCGCTGTTGCCCCAGCTGCGGTCGCTGGGTTGGAAGATCCATTCGCGTTGTTGTTCGTCGAAGGAGGCGCAGCCGGCGCCCAGCAGGGCGCACAGCGAAAGAACGGAGGCAAACAGGGACCAGCGTTTCATGGGCAAGGGACAGACAACGAAGCCGGCGGAAAGTTCATGTACTTTCTTCCTGGAACACGCCGACACTGCGTTCCAGGCCTCCCCCTGCCAAAGCGTTCATCGACACTTTGGTCCTCACATGCAACGCCCGTGCCCGGGCGGCGGATGACCGCGAAATCTCCGGAAAAACCCTCAACAATCTGTAACAAACCCTATCGGCCGCGCATGAACAGCGCGTCGAGCTCGCGGATCGACAGCTGGCGCCAGGTCGGCCGGCCGTGGTTGCACTGGTCGGAGCGCTCGGTGGCCTCCATCTGGCGCAGCAGGGCGTTCATCTCGTCGATCGTGAGCTTGCGGTTGGCGCGCACCGCGCCGTGGCAGGCCATGGTCGAGAGCAGTTCGTTCTGCGCCCGCTGCACCACGGTGCTGGCGTCGTGCTGGGCCAGTTCGGCGAGCACGCTGCGCGCGAGCTCGACCGGGTCGCCGTCCGCCAGCGTTCCGGGCACCGCGCGCACCGCGAGGGTGCGTGGCGAGAACGGCGTGATCTCGAGGCCCAGCGTGGGCAGCACCGCCGCGCAGGCCTCGGCGGTGGCCACTTCCTGCGGCGTGGCCGAGAAGGTGGCCGGAATCAGCAGCGGCTGGCTCGTGATGGCGGCGCCGTCGAGCTGCGTCTTGAGGCGCTCGTAGACGATCCGCTCGTGCGCCGCATGCATGTCGACCACCACCAGCCCCTGGCTGTTCTCGGCCAGGATGTAGATGCCCTGCAGCTGCGCGAGCGCGCGTCCCAGCGGCCAGGCCTCGTCGGTGCGGGCGGCCGGCGCTTCGGGCGCTGTCGGCAGCCCGGTCGGAGCGCGGAACGGCACTGCGGGCGCCGCGCCGTCGCTGCCGGTGCGCAGCGGCCACATGGCCTCGAAGTCGCCGGCACCGCGCTCGGCGGCCCTGAAGTTGATTGCCGGCTGGGTCCAGTTCTGACCGCTGGCGGGGACCGCCTGCTTCAGGAAGAACGGGGTGACGGGCGCCGCGGCCGATGCTGCGGCGGCATCGCCCGCGCGCGGCGCGGCGAGCGCGTCCTCGAGCGCGTGGCGCACGGCCTGGTGCACCTCGCGCCCGTCGCGAAAGCGCACCTCGATCTTGGTCGGATGCACGTTCACGTCGACGCGCGCGGGATCGATCTCGAGGTACAGCACGTACACCGGCTGGCGCTGGCCGTGCAGCACGTCTTCGTAGGCGCTGCGCACCGCGTGCGACAGCACCTTGTCGCGCACGTAGCGGCCGTTGACGTAGAAGAACTGCTGGTCGGCACGCGAGCGCGCCGCATCGGGAATGCCGGCGCGGCCGACCACGCGCACCGCGCCGCCGACGTGCTCGACCGCCACGCTCTGCGCGACGAAGTCGTCGCTCAGCGCGTCGGCGAGCCGCTGCTCGCGGCGCTCGGCCGCACGCCACTGCTCGACGAGCTTGCCGTCGTGCCAGACCGAGAACCCGACCTCGGGGCGGGCCAGCGCATGGCGCCGCACAGCATCGATGCAGTGCGCGAGTTCGGTGGCATCGGTCTTGAGGAATTTGCGCCGCGCGGGCGTGGCGAAGAACAGTTCGCGCACCTCGACCGTGGTGCCCACGGCGCGCGCCACCGGCCGCAGCTCGCCGGTGCGGCCGTCGAGCGCGAAGGCGCCATCGGTGCCCGCAAAGCGCGACAGGATGCTGAGATCGGCAATGGCGTTGATGGCCGCCAGCGCTTCGCCGCGAAAGCCCATGGTGCCGACCGTCTCCAGGTCGTTCAGGCTCGCGATCTTGCTCGTGGCGTGGCGCCGCAGCGCCACCGTGAGTTCTTCGCGCGGAATGCCCAGGCCGTCGTCCTCGACCGAGATCAGCCGCACGCCGCCCGAGGCCAGCCGCACCGTGACCTGGCGTGCGCCGGCATCGAGCGCGTTGTCGAGCAACTCGCGCACCACCGAGGCCGGGCGCTCGACGACCTCGCCGGCGGCGATCTGGCTGATCAGCTCGTCGGGAAGCTCGCGGATCGGCCGGCGTTCGGAGGCGGAAGAGGGAATGGAAGCGGGAAGGGCACTCACGAGCGGCATTCTAGAAGCGACGCCGCGCGCCGCGCCCGCGCTCGCCCGATGCCCTTAGCGCCGCGCGAGCAGCGCGTTCGACGGCAGCGTCTCGTCGAGCAGCTTGCGCGCGGTCTCGACGCCCGCCACGGGCAGCAGCGCGGGGTCGAGCAGGCCGACCTGCACCAGCACGCTGGCCTGGTCCCAGTAGATGTGCTCGTGATAGAGCTTGTTGCCGCGGAACTTGATGACGGCCAGCAGCGGCACCTCGACGCGCCGCCCCGTGGGCGCCACGCCCGGCAGCATCCACGGGATCTCGGTGGTGTGGGTGAAGCTGAACAGCAGCTCGTCGACCACCTGCGTGGCACCGACCGTGCGCGAGATCGAGGTCAGCGTGGTGTCGGGCGGATTGCTGTTGACGAAATGGTTGCTGTAGAAGGCGTGCAGCGCCTTGTAGCCCACGCCGCCGGTCATGGTGGGAATGTGGTTGACATAGGGCTCGGCCACCATCGTCGACATGGTGTGGTCGACGTTGCGCGTACCGAACTCGTATTCGCAATGCTTGTCCCAGAGCGCCGAGAGGTCGTAGTGCGGGCCGATCGCAGCCTTCAGCGCCGCGATGCTGCGCTCGTGCGCCATGAGTGCCGAGGGCTTGTGGAAATGCTCGCCGCCCGTGCGCGCAAACGCATGGTCCACGCCCGGATAGACGTGCAGCGTCACGCCCGGGCGCCCGGAGAGCGCCTGCACGATGCGTTCGCGCGCCTCGGGCGGGCAGAACTTGTCGAGCTCGGCGATGTGCAGCATCAGCGGCCGGCGAATGCGGTCGGCCTCGTCGAGCGCGGCGTCGATGCCCACGCCGTAATAGCCCACCGCCACGTCCGCATCGGTGCGGCAGGCCGCAAGGTAGGCGAGCTTGCCGCCGAGGCAGAAGCCGAGCACGCCGGCCTTGCCGCCGTCCACTTCGGGCAGCGCGCGCAGGGCGTCGAGGGTGGACTGGATGTCTTCCATGCCCTTGGCCTCGTCGAAGCCCTGGTAGAAGCCGAAGGCGCGCTGCCAGTCGGCTTCGGTGTAGCCGAGTTCCACGTCGGGCTCCTGGCGCCAGAACAGGTCCGGCACCAGGGCCACGTAGCCTTCTTCGGCGTAGTAGTCGGCCACCTCGCGCATCGTGTGGTTGATGCCGAAGATTTCCTGTGCGATCACGAGGCCGGGGCCGCTGCCCGCCTCGGGCGTTGCAAGGTAGGCGCGGAAGGTGCCGCTGCCGTCAGCGGCATCGACGCGAATGTATCGACCTGTCATGTGGGATCTCCGAATTCATCTTGGAACGCCGGGCGGCGTGCAGCAAGGATAATCCGCGACCATGGAAATCATCAGCTTTCTCGTCGACTTCATCCTTCACGTCGACAAGCACCTCGAGGCCTTCGTCATCGCCTACGGCCCCTGGGTCTACGCGCTGCTGTTCCTGATCGTGTTCGTGGAGACCGGCGTGGTGGTGATGCCGTTCCTGCCGGGCGACTCGCTGCTCTTCATCGTGGGTGCGCTGTGCGGCGCGGGGTTCATGAGCTATCCGCTGGCCTGCGCGATCCTCATCGCGGCGGCGATCCTCGGCGACCAGTGCAACTACAGCATCGGGCGCTACTTTGGGCCGAAAGTGTTCAAGTGGGAGAACTCGCGCTTCTTCAATCGCAAGGCCTTTGACCAGGCCCATGCGTTCTACGAGCGCTACGGCGGCGTCACGATCATCCTCGCGCGTTTCATGCCGTTCATCCGTACCTTCGCGCCTTTCGTGGCCGGCGTGGCCGAGATGAGCCGCGCCAAGTTCACCATGTACAACGTGGTCGGCGCGCTGATCTGGGTGCTTGGCATCGCCACCGCCGGTTATTTCTTCGGCAACCTGCCGTTCGTGCGTGAGCACCTCGACAAGATCATCTGGGCGCTGATCTTCGTGCCCGGCGTGCTCGCGATCTTCGGTGCATGGCGTGCGTCGCGCGCCGAGAAGGCGCGCGCGGCGCTGCCTTCGAAGGCCTGAATCGACGCAAAAAAAAGCGCGCCGTCATGGCGCGCTTTTTCAATGACGGTCCGCTCAGTAGCGCGGGCCGTTGTTGGGATAGTAGGTGCCCGGCGGGTACGCCTGCTGCTGGTTGTAGTAGTTGCGCTCGTCGACATTACGGCCCACCTGGTTGCCGATGACGCCGCCGATGGCCGCGCCGCCGAGCGTGCTGCCCGTGTTGCCGCCGATCGCATGCCCCACGGCCGCGCCGCCGAGCGCGCCGATGCCGGTGCCCAGGTTCTGGTTGGGACCCGACGCGCAGCCCGCCAGCGCCATGACCGAGGTTGCCGCCGCAGCGGCGATCCAGATTCGTGCCTTCATCATGATGTCCACCTTTCTAGAGTGATGGACTCATCATGCGCAAAAGTCGCATTCGCCCCTTGTAGGAGTCTGCCGCGC
>CAMLCW010000082.1 GCA_946478645.1 uncultured Variovorax sp. | reverse complement strand
CGCAAAATCGAAGTCGCGTGCCTTGTAGTTGGGCGTGTCGGCGTGGGCGTTGTTGGCTGCCAGCACTTCCTGGCGCTGCGCCCTGAGGTTGAGTGCTTCGCGGTTGAAGCGAAGCGCCGCATCCAGCTTGTCGATCATGTTTTCCATCCGTTCGAGGCGTCGCGGCCCGGCTGGGCGTGGCGACAGATGGAAAGCGAGTCTATGCATGCACCGCGTTCGCAATGGCCCGAACAAAGGGGCCTTTGGCGTGCAGTTCGCATCTTCGGATCGGGGGCGGCTTCCTAGAATTGCGGACACCGATGACTGCCATGAACCTCTCTCTACCGCCTGCCCTGCGATGCCGGCTCACGGCCCTGGCCGCAGGGCTCGGTATGGCGACGGCCTGCGCCGCGGCACCGCTCGAAGGCGAAGCGCACGCCGCCGTCGAGAAGCTGCTGCTCGCGCAGAGCGCCGGCCTGCCGGGCAAGGTCACCGTCCGCGTGGATGCGCCGGCGTCGGGTGCGCTGCCGGCCTGCGAGGCGCTCGATGCCTTCCTGCCGCGCGGCGCGCGGCCCTGGGGCCGGGTCTCGGTCGGCCTGCGCTGCCATTCGGAGCAGAAGCCGTGGACGCGCTACGTGCGCGCCCATGTCGCGGTCGTTGGACGCTACTTCGTCGCCACGCGCAACATCGATGCGGGGCAGGCCTTCGGTGCCGCCGACCTTGCGGCGCGCGACGGCGATCTCACGGCACTGCCGCGTTCGGTGCTGACCGATGCGGCCGAACTCCAGGGCGTGGTCGCTGCCAACCGCATCGCGGCCGGCGCGCCGCTGCGGCGCGAGCAGGTGCGCGGCGTCACGGTGATCCAGCAGGGCCAGGCGATCAAGGTCGTGGCCGAGGGACCGGGCTTTTCAGTGAGCACCGAGGCGCGCGCGCTGGCCAGTGCCGGCGCCGGGGCGATCGTGCGCGCGAAGACGCTGGACGGGCGGATCGTCAGCGGTATTGCGGACGAGGAAGGACAGCTGCGGCTGCCGCAATAGTGGAATTTCCGGCCCAGGCCCTAAAGTTTCGGGCCGGGCTGCCGATACACCAGGCAGCCCTTTGAGGAACCATCTTGAAAATCGATCCATCCACCCCTTCGGCCACCCCGCTCATCCGCACGAACAAGGGCGCGTCTCCGGCGCCGGCCGGCAGCGCCGACGCCGTGCCGGGCGGCAAGGACGTCGTGCAGCTCTCGTCGGGCCAGGTCCGCTCGCTGCCCGAGGCGCCCAATGCCGACTTCGACGCCGCGCGGGTGGCCGCGATCCGGGAGGACATCCGTGCCGGCCGCTATGAAGTCCACCCCGAGCGGATTGCCGACGGCCTGCTGGCCAGCGTGCGCGAGCTGCTCGATCCCAAGACGAAGCCCTGACGCACCATGCTGCTCCATCTGTTGGCCGAGAAAGATTGCATCGAAGAATTCGTCTCGGTGCTCGCGCAGGAAGCCGAGGCCATGACGCAGGGCCTCTTCGCCGCGCTGCCGCAGATCACCGAGCGCAAGGCCGGCCTGCTCGACCGCATGGCGGCGCTCGACCGGACGCGCGAATCGGCGCAGGTCGCGCGCGGCTTCGAGCCCGGCCGCGCCGGCGCCGAGGCCGCCGCGGCCGCCGAGGGCGAAGCCACGCTGGCCGCATGGCATGCGCTGCTCGAATGCGCGCAGCAGGCCCGCGCCGGCAACCGCCGCAACGGCACCCTGGTCTACAGCCAGCTCGACTTCACGCAGAACGCGCTGCATTACTTGCAGGCGGGCAGCGCACAGCCGTTTTACGGCCCGGACGGCATCCGGCGCGCCACGGCGGGCGCGGGCACCCGCATCGCAGCGGGCTGAGAGGACGTCAGTCCTTGCCAGGCTTCGGCGGGGCTTCGGGCAGGTCCGGGAAGAACGACGGATCGACCTCGCCGGCCGGGCCCTGCGGCGGCGGCTCGCTCGAGGGCAGATCCTGGAAGTCGGACGAGGCGAAGCTGGGCGGCACATAGACGCCGTGCTCATCGCGCCGGACCAGCCCGCGGCGCTCCAGGTCGCGCATCGTCTTGTTGACCTGCATCCGCGAGAGCCCCGAATACGAGGCGATCACCGACTGCGTGATGCGCTTGTCGTAGCCGCCGCCCACGCCCGGGGCCAGCTCGGTGAGTTCATGCAGGATGCGGCTGATGAGCCGCTCCGACGAGGCCGACGAAATCTGCCGGATCTGACGGCGCAGGGCCGCGGTGCGCTTCATCACCATGCCGAGCAGGCCCATCGTCACAGCCGGATGGCGCGTGCAAAGGGCACGGAATTCCGCCGTCGGAATCAGGTACAGCGAAGTCGGCAGGGCCGCGATCAAGGTGGCGCCCGACTGGTAGCGGTCCTCGGTCAGGGTCGCATGAAGGAAGAAATCATCCTGGCGAATGAAGTCGGTCGTGACGTCGCCGCTGTCCTCGCTGCCCTGCACCACCACACGCAGCAGCCCGGTGGCGACGCAGTAGATATGGTCGGTCCAGGCATCGGCCGCGAGCACCACCTCGTTGCGCCGGCAGGACCGAAGCTCGAGACGCTGGACGAATGCGGCGCGTTCGTCCGGAGGAACACTGGCGAAAAGAGGATGCAAATACATCGATACCGTCCCATGGGCCGCCTCGCCACATCGGCGCGAGCCGCTCTGCCTGCCGCTCCGCGCGCTTCAAGTGTGAAGAGTCACCAACTGCGAGCTCATATATTAACCTATGTAACATATTGAAACTCGCGCCAACCCTATGGGGCTGCTGGGTCTACCTTCGCCAGCCGCGCGAGCCGATCCATTGGCTTGTACCGCTCGCGATGACGAGCGCCGCGTAGGCCGCGACCGTCCCGTCGCGTCCCAGAAGGACCAATCCGCCGAGCAGCGCCACCGTGCCGGCGGCCGCATTGAACGCACCCTGCAGCCACCACGCCGGCGCACCGGCAGCCCGCCGCCCGAACGCGCGGCCAGTCAGCGCGCACAGGAAACCCACGACGAGCGCGGGTGCGATGAAGTTCAGCAGGTGGTTGAGCAGATCGAGCAGCGACATGGCGTTGGGAAGGGGGAAGGCGCCGCAGGGCGAAGCCCCTTCGCAGCCGGAAGGTGCCTGCTGATTTTATAATCAGGCAAATATGTCAGTCTGGGCCCTCGGCTTGAACCACACGACCGCGCCGCTCGATCTGCGCGGTCGTTTTGCGTTCGCGCTCGATCAGATCGCGCCCACGCTGCAAAGCCTGCGCAGCTCGTTCGCGAGCGGCCGCCATCCACAGGTCGAGGCCGCGATCATCTCGACCTGCAACCGCACCGAGATCTACTGCGCCGCGGACCAGGCCGCGCTCGACCACACGGTCGGCTGGCTGGCCCAGAGCGGCGGCGTGGCGCCGGCGCTTTTGCGTTCGCATGCCTACACGCTGCACGACGACGCGGCAGCGCGCCATGCGTTCCGCGTGGCCAGCGGCCTGGATTCGATGGTGCTCGGCGAGGCCCAGATCCTGGGCCAGATGAAGGACGCGATCCGCGCGGCCGAAACCGCCGGTGCGCTCGGCAGCACGCTCAACCAATTGTTCCAGCGCTCCTTCGCGGTCGCGAAGGAGGTGCGCACCGCCACCGAGATCGGCGCGCATTCCATCAGCATGGCCGCGGCGGCCGTGCGGCTCGCGAGCCAGCTGTTCGAGGACCTCCGCCAGACGCGCGTGCTGTTCGTCGGCGCCGGCGAGATGATCGATCTCGCGGCCACGCATTTCGCGGCCAAGGAGCCCAAGTCGATCGCCATTGCCAACCGCACGCTCGAACGCGGCGAAAAGCTGGCCTCGCGCTTCGGCGGCGAGGCGATGCGGCTGGCCGACCTGCCGGGACGGCTCGCCGAATTCGACATCGTGGTGAGTTGCACCGCGAGCACGCTGCCGATCATCGGCCTGGGCGCGGTCGAGCGGGCGCTCAAGGCGCGCAGGCACCGCCCGATGTTCATGGTCGACCTGGCCGTGCCGCGCGACGTCGAGCCCGAGGTCAAGGCGCTCGAGGACATCTATCTCTACACCGTCGACGACCTGGCGCAGGTGGTTCAGCAGGGCCAGGCCAACCGCCAGGCGGCGGTGGCGCAGGCCGAGGCGATCATCGATGCGGGCGTGCAGAGCTTCATGCACTGGCTGGGCCAGCGCGGCACGGTGCCGCTGATCCAGCAGCTCAATGCGCAGGCCGACGAATGGCGCGCCGCCGAGATGGCGCGCGCACGCAAGCTGCTCGCCAGGGGCGAGCCGGTCGAAGCGGTGCTCGAAGCCATGTCGCGCGGGCTCACGCAGAAGATGATGCATGGCGCGCTGGCCGAGCTCCACGCGGGCGACGCCGCCGCGCGCGAGCAGACGGCGCAGGCCATCTCGCGGCTGTTCCTGCGCAAAGAGCGTTAGCGACGCTGGCTGACCTGCGTTTCGGCCGCTGAATGCGGACTTCCGGACGCAGAGGACGCGAAGGTTTCGCAGAGAACGCGAAAGAAAACCTTCCAAAGTCTTCTTCCTTCTTTTTTGCGTCTTTTGCGAAACCTTCGCGTCCTCTGCGTCCGGTTCCCGCTCCCGACTTCAAGCCCACAGTGAAACCCTTCCTCCGCCACCAACTCGAACGCTACGCCGCCCGCCTCGGCGAACTGGACTTCCTGCTTTCGCGCGAAGACATCATGAGCGACATGGCGCAGTACCGCACCATCTCGCGCGAGCATGCCGAGGTGACGCAGATCGCGGGCCGCTACGAGCGCTACAAGCAGCGCGAGGCCGACATCGCGGGCGCGAAGGAGATGCTCGACGACCCCGACATGGCCGAGATGGCCAAGGAAGAGATCGCGGGCGCCGAGGCCGAACTGCTGCTGCTCGAGGACGAACTGCAGCGCCTGCTGCTGCCGAAAGACCCCGACGACGCACGCAACGCCTTCCTCGAAATCCGCGCGGGCACGGGCGGCGACGAATCGGCCCTGTTCGCGGGCGACCTGCTGCGCATGTACACGCGCTACTGCGAGCGCGCGGGCTGGCGCTGCGAGATCGTGAGCGAAAGCGAAAGCGAACTCGGCGGCTACAAGGAAGTGGTGCTGCGCATCGTCGGCGACGAGGTCTTCGGGCACCTTCGCTTCGAGTCGGGCGGCCACCGCGTGCAGCGCGTGCCGGCGACCGAGACGCAGGGCCGCATTCACACCAGCGCCTGCACGGTGGCGGTGCTGGCCGAGCCCGACGAGGCGCAGGCGGTGCAGATCAACCCGGCCGACCTGCGCATCGACACCTACCGCGCGAGCGGCGCCGGCGGCCAGCACATCAACAAGACCGACTCGGCGGTGCGCATCACGCACATCCCGACCGGCATCGTGGCCGAGTGCCAGGACGACCGCAGCCAGCACCGCAACAAGGCAAAGGCGCTGCAGGTGCTGTCGGCGCGGATCCAGGAAAAGGAGCGCAGCGAACGCGCCGCCAAGGATGCCGCGATGCGCAAGGGCCTGATCGGCAGCGGCGACCGCTCGGACCGCATCCGCACGTACAACTTCCCGCAGGGCCGGCTCACCGACCACCGCATCAACCTGACGCTCTACAAGCTGCTGGCGATCATGGAAGGCGACCTCGGCGACGTGCTCGACGCGCTGCGCGCGGCGCGCGAGGCCGAGCAGCTGGCCGAGCTCGAGTCGAACCTGCCGGCATGACGACGGCCGCGTCACCCGCCACCGTGGCCCAGGCGCTGGCCGCGGCCATCGCGCTCGGCATCGACCGGCTCGACGCGCAGTTGCTGCTGCTGCATGGGCTGGGCCGCGAAGCGCACGACCGCGCCTGGCTGCTCGCGCACGACACCGATCCGATGCCCGAAGCCGCCTGGTCCGCGCTGTCGGCGCTGCTGTCGCGCCGGCTGGCCGGCGAACCGGTCGCCTACCTGCTCGGCGAGAAAGAGTTCCACGGCCTGCGCCTGCAGGTGGACGCGCGCGTGCTGGTGCCGCGGCCCGACACCGAGACGCTGGTCGACTGGGCGCTGCAGTGCCTGGCCGGCGCTGCGGCGCCGCGCGTGCTCGACCTCGGCACCGGCAGCGGCGCCATCGCGCTGGCGCTGCAGCATGCGCGGCCCGATGCGCAGGTCGATGCGGTCGACGCGAGCGCCGACGCACTCGCCGTGGCCTCGGCCAACGCCGGGCGCCTGGGCCTGGCGGTGCGCTTTCGCCAGGCCGACTGGCTCGACGGTGCCGCGGACGGCTACGCGCTCATCGCAAGCAATCCGCCCTACATCGCGGACGGCGACCCGCACCTGCCGGCGCTACGCCACGAACCAACGGGCGCGCTCGTCGCCGGCAGCGACGGGCTCGACGACATCCGCCGCATCGTGGCCGACGCGCCCGCGCACCTGGCCGCGGGCGGCTGGCTGCTGCTCGAGCACGGGCACGACCAGGCCGCGGCCGTGCGCGAGCTGCTGGCATCGCGCGGTTTCGCCGACGTCCAAAGCCGCGACGATCTTGCCGGGATCCCGCGCTGCTCGGGCGGGATCTGGCACACGGTGAAATAATCCCACCAGCCCACTTTATCTTCAGGAGTCCCCATGTCCGACGCCCAGCAACGCATCGACGACCTCGTCAAGACCAACGACCTCGTGCTCTTCATGAAGGGCAACGCGAGCTTTCCGATGTGCGGCTTCTCCGGCCGCGCGATCCAGATCCTGAAGGCGGTCGGCGTCGACACCCGCACGCTCAAGACCGTCAATGTGCTCGAGGACGACGGCATCCGCCAGGGCATCAAGGAATACAGCAACTGGCCCACGATCCCGCAGCTCTACGTGAAGGGCGAGTTCATCGGCGGCTCGGACATCATGATGGAGATGTACGAGTCGGGCGAGCTGCAGCAAGTGGTGACCGGCAAGGCCGCCTGAACGCCGCCGCGCCACGGCTGAGTCATGGCACCATGGCGCCCTTCGCCATGCCACCATGACCCTGACCCAAAGCCTGCTCATCATCGTCGCGCTGATCGCGATGAGCGCCTTCTTCTCGCTGGCCGAGATCACCCTCGCCGCCTCGCGGCGCCTGCGCCTGCGCCAGATGGCCGACGACGGCGACGCACGCGCCGACCGGGTGCTGCGCGTGCAGGAGCAGCCGGGCCACTACTTCACGGTGGTGCAGATCGGGCTCAATGCGGTGGCGATCCTTGGCGGCGTGGTCGGCGAAGGTTCGCTGAGCCCGTACTTCGCGCGCTTCTTCGAGAACTGGATGAGCGTCGACGCGGCGGCGAAGGTGGCCTTCCTGTGCTCGTTCGTCACGGTGATCGCCGTGTTCCTGGTGTTCGCCGACCTGTTCCCCAAGCGGCTTGGCATGAGCAACCCCGAGCGCATCGCCGTGCGCATGGTCGGGCCGATGCTGCTGCTCATCACCACCTTCAAGCCGCTGGTGTGGCTGTTCACACGCTCGACCGACATGCTGTTCAAGCTGCTCGGCATGCCGCTGGTGCGCGACGACAAGATCACCTCGGCCGACATTCTCGCGATGACCGAGGCCGGTGCGCAGGCCGGCGTGCTCGCTGCGCGCGAACAGCAGGTGATCGCGAACGTGTTCGAACTCGACACGCGGCTCGTGAGCAGCGTGATGACGGTGCGCGACAACATCGCCTGGTTCCAGCACGACGACCCCGAACCGGCGCTGCGCGCGCGCATCCTGGCCGAGCCGTTCTCGGCCTACCCGGTGTGCGACGGCGACATCGACCACGTGCTGGGCTACGTCGATGCCAAGGAGATGTTCCAGCGCGTGCTCAGCGGCCAGCCGCTGGCCTTCGACCAGGGGCTGACGCTGCGCAAGGCGCTGGTGGTGCCCGACCGGCTCTCGCTCACCGAGGTGCTAGAGCAGTTCCAGCAGGCGCACGAGGACTTCGCGATCATCGTCAACGAGTACAGCTTCGTGGTCGGCGTGATCACGCTCAACGACGTGATGAACACGGTGATGGGCGACCTGGTGTCCACGCTCGACGAGGAGCAGATCGTGAAGCGCGACGAGAACTCGTGGCTGATCGACGGCGTCACGCCGATCCAGGACGTGCAGCGTGCGCTGCACATCGACGAACTGCCGCATGCGGACGAGTACGAAACGCTGGCCGGCTTCCTGATGGTGATGCTGCGCCGCGTGCCCAAGCGCACCGACACGGTGAGCTGGGGCGGCTACACCTTCGAGGTGATGGACGTCGACCGCTACCGGATCGACCAGGTGATGGTCACCCGGACTTAACCCTCGGCCCGGTCCGTGAAGGCCCAGAGCCGCTGGTTCGCGAACACGGCGTTCGGGTACGGCGCCTTGCCACGGCTGCCGTTGTAGCGGCCCAGGGTCATGTAGAGGTCACCGCGCTCGCGGTCGAGGTAGTGGCGCAGGATCACGCAGCCGAAACGCAGGTTGGTCTGCATGTGGAACAGCTTGGCCGGATCGCCGTCGCCGATCACGCGGGTCCAGAACGGCATCACCTGCATGTAGCCGCGCGCGCCCGCGCTGGAAACGGCGAACTTGCGGAAGTTGCTCTCGACCTGGATCAGCCCGAGCACCAGGCTCACGTCGAGCCCCGCGCGCCTGGACTCGTACCAGACGGTCTGCAGGAACTCGATGCGCGTGGACGCATCGGGCACCTTCTTCTTGAGACGCTGGCTCATCTCGCCGAGCCAGCGCAGGTAGGCGAGCCGCGCCTCGGTGCTCGCGAACTCGGGCACCGGCGGCGCCTTGTTGTGGATGGCCGAGCTCAGCGCGGTGCGCACCGAATCGATCAGCGGCTCCTCGATCTGCGCGCCGGCCACGGCACGCTGCGGCAACGCGACCAGCGACAGAGCGCCTCCCGCCATAGCGAGGCACCGGCGTCGCGAGAAGCCGGCGCCAAGGCTCATGCCTGCAGCTTGCCCGCGATGAACTCGGCGATGCCGTCGGCAGGCACCTTGCTGGCCGCGGTGTCGCGTCGGTGCTGGTACTCGAGCTGGCCTTCCTTCAGGCCGCGGTCGGAGATGACCACGCGGTGCGGCACGCCGATCAGTTCCCAGTCGGCGAACATCGCGCCGGGACGCTCGCCGCGGTCGTCGAGGATCACGTCGACGCCCTTGGCGAGCAGCTCGTCGTAGAGCGCCTCGGCCGCGGCCTTGACCTCGGCACTGCGGTCCATGCCGATCGGGCAGACCACCACGGTGAACGGCGCCAGCGCGTCGGGCCAGATGATGCCGCGCTCGTCGTGGTTCTGTTCGATGGCGGCCGCGGGCAGGCGCGTGATGCCGATGCCGTAGCAGCCCATCTCGAGGAACTGCGGCTTGCCGGCCTCGTCGAGGTAGGTGGCGTTCATCGCCTTGCTGTATTTGGTGCCGAGCACGAACACATGGCCCACCTCGATGCCACGCTCGATGGCCAGCACGCCCTTGCCGTCGGGCGAGGCGTCGCCGGCCACCACGTTGCGGATGTCGGCCACGAGGTCGGGTTCGGGCAGGTCGCGGCCCCAGTTGACGCCGGTCATGTGGAAATCGATCTCGTTGGCGCCGGTGATCCAGTCGGCCAGCACCGCCGCCTCGCGGTCGGCCACGAGCTTGACGGGCTTCTTCAGGTTCAGCGGCCCGAGGTAGCCGGGCTTGCAGCCGAAGTGCTCGTCGATCTCGGCCAAGGTGGCGAAGCGGAAACCCTTGTCGAGGCCCGGCAGCTTGCCGACCTTGATCTCGTTCATGTCGTGGTCGCCGCGCAGCAGCAGCAGCCAGACCTGCGAACCCTTGGGATTGCCGGCGTCGTCGAGGATGTCGGTCGCGAGCACCAGCGACTTGATGGTGGTCGCGAGCGGCACGCCGAGGAATTCGGCCACGTCGGCGCAGGTGCTCTTGCCCGGCGTCGGGGTCTTCTCGAGCGCCTTGGCCGCTGCCGGACGCGGGCCGGCGGGCGCGAGCGCCTCGGCCTTTTCCATGTTGGCCGCGTAGTCGCTGTCCGGGCAGTAGACGATGGCGTCTTCACCCGTGGCCGCGATGACCTGGAACTCCTCGCTGAGGTCGCCGCCGATCGCGCCGCTGTCGGCCGCCACGGCGCGGTAGCGCAGGCCGAAGCGGTCGAAGATGTTGCGGTAGGCCTGGGCCATGGCCTGGTAGCTGAGCTTGGCCGCCTCGAGGTCGCGGTCGAAGCTGTAGGCGTCCTTCATGATGAACTCGCGCCCGCGCATCAGGCCGAAGCGCGGCCGGCGCTCGTCGCGAAACTTGGTCTGGACCTGGTAGAAATTCTTCGGCAACTGCTTGTAGCTGCGGATCTCCTGGCGCGCGATGTCGGTCACCACCTCCTCGCTGGTGGGCTGCACCACGAAATCGCGGTCATGCCGGTCCTTGATGCGAAGCAGCTCGGGGCCCATCTTGTCGAAGCGGCCGGTCTCCTGCCAGAACTCGGCCGGCTGCACCACCGGCATCGTGAGCTCGACGGCGCCGGCGCGGTTCATTTCCTCGCGCACGATCGCCTCGACCTTGCGGATCACGCGCAGGCCCATCGGCATGTAGCTGTAGATGCCCGTGCCGAGCTTCTTGATCATGCCGGCGCGCATCATGAGCCGGTGGCTCGCGACCTCGGCGTCGGCGGGCGCTTCCTTGAGGGTGGAGACGAAAAAACGGGAAGCTTTCATCGGGATCGCAGTGCTGGATTCGAGGCTGGATGGGGAGGCCGCTGGGCCGGGAACTGCCGGAAACCCCTGGGCAGACCCGGGGAGCCTGGCATCGGTTGCTTGCCGAGTGGAACCCGGCATGCATAATCGACTCAGTTCAAAAATTTGGGGTTTGATTATGCTCGACCGGGACGGCTTCAGGCCCAACGTCGGCATCATCCTGCTCAACCAGAGAAACCAGGTTTTCTGGGGCAAACGCATACGCACCCACTCCTGGCAGTTTCCGCAAGGCGGCATAGATCGCGGCGAAAGTCCCGAACAGGCCATGTTCCGGGAACTGCACGAGGAAGTGGGGCTCCACCCGGAGCACGTGCGCATCGTGGCCCGTACCCGTGACTGGTTGCGCTACGAGGTGCCGGATCGGTTCATCCGCCGTGACGCACGAGGTCACTACAAGGGCCAGAAGCAGATCTGGTACCTGCTGCAACTGGTCGGCCACGACTGGGACCTGAACCTGCGTGCCACCGACCATCCCGAATTCGACGCCTGGCGGTGGCACGACTACTGGGTGCCGCTCGACGTGGTCGTCGAATTCAAGCGCGGCGTCTACGAAATGGCACTGACCGAGCTGGCTCGCTACCTGCCGCGGCAGGATTTCCGCAACCGCTTCCTGCGCAGCAACGTGCGCGCCCGCGAGTTCGAGCGCCATGCGCCCGAAGGCGGCGCGCCCGCGGGCCTCGACCTGCCGCCCGGCGGCAGTTTCGACCCGCATCCCGACCTACCTTCCGTGAGCGATGAACCTCCCCTTGCCCCCAACCGCAGCCATCCGCCCCTCCTTCCGCCGCACAGCTGAGCGCGCGCTGCTTCTCGCGTGCTTCGCGGCCGTGCTGGCCGGATGCGCTTCGGGTTCGCACGACACCGACAACCCCGACTGGGCCCAGTCCGGCATGCCGCCGGCGCCCAAGCGCTTCGAGTCGGAAGGCGACTGGAAGGAAGTCGAGGCGCCGCCGCCGCCCGCCTTCGACGTCCAGCGCCTCGAGCCGATCGCGATGCCGCCCTACATGTCGCTGAAGTTCGGCGTCGATCCGGCCACCATCACGATCACCGGCGACGGCGTGGTGCGCTACGTGGTCGTCGCGTCGAGCCGCAACGGCGGCGCGGGCGGCGCGACCAACGCCTTCTACGAGGGCGTGCGCTGCTCGACCTCGGAGGTCAAGAGCTACGCGCGCTTCAGCGGCGGCAAGTGGGACCTGGTCGAGCGCCCCGAGTGGAAGAGCTTCCGCGACCTCAATTCGAGCTACGCGCGGCAGCTCGCCAGCCAGGCGCTGTGCCGCGGCAATGCGCCGCGCACCTCGGTCAGGGACATGATGGCGAACCTGCGCAACCCTGCGCGCGAGCTGCAGTAACCTTTCTTCAGCCCCGCGTCAGCACCATGTTGTCGCGGTGGACCATCTCGGGCTCCGCCACATAGCCGAGCAGGCGCTCGATGTCGGTCGAAGGCTTGCGGCACAGCAGGCGCGCCTCCATGCTCGAATAATTGGCCAGCCCGCGCGCGAGCTCGACGCCCGCGGCATCGCGCACCGCGATCACGTCGCCGCGCGAGAACTCGCCCGAGACGGCCGTCATGCCGATCGGCAGCAGGCTCTTGCCTTCGGCACGGACCTTGGCCGCCGCGCCGGCATCGACGGTGACCGCCCCGCGCAGCTGGAGATGGTCGGCCATCCAGCGCTTGCGTGCCTGGTGCTTGGCGGTCTGGGCCACCAGCAAGGTGCCGATGGCTTCGCCTTTGGCCAGGCGCAGCAGCGCATCGGCTTCGCGCCCCCAGGCGATCACCGTGGAAGCGCCCGAGCCGGCCGCGCGCTTGGCCGCCAGGATCTTGGTGATCATGCCGCCCCTGCCGATGCTCGAGCCCGCGCCGCCGGCCATGGCCTCGAGCGCGGGATCGCCGGCCGCGGCCTCATGGACGAACTTCGCTTCCGGATCGCGGCGCGGATCGGCCGTGTAGAGGCCCTTCTGGTCCGTGAGGATGACCAGCGCATCGGCCTCGACGAGATTCGCCACGAGCGCGCCGAGCGTGTCGTTGTCGCCGAACTTGATCTCGTCGTTGACGACCGTGTCGTTCTCGTTGATGACCGGCACCACGCCGAGCCGCAGCAGCGTGACCAGCGTGGAGCGCGCATTGAGGTAGCGCTCGCGGTCGGCCAGGTCGGCATGGGTCAGCAGCACCTGGGCGCTGCCGATCTGGTTCTCGCGCAGCTTGGTCTCGTACATCTGCGCCAGGCCCATCTGCCCGACCGCGGCCGCGGCCTGGAGCTCGTGCACCTCGTGCGGGCGGGTGCGCCAGCCGAGCCGCTTCATGCCCTCGGCGATGGCGCCGCTCGAGACCATGACGACTTCGCGCCCATCGCGCACCAGTTCGGCGAGCTGGCGGCACCATTCGCCGATCGCCGCCTCGTCGAGGCCCCGCCCTTCGTTGGTCACGAGGCTGGAGCCGACCTTGACGACGATACGGCGGGCATCCCGCAAGGCTGTGGATCCGGTGGTCGACGAGGTCATGAGGGCTGCAACGGTCGTGGGTGGGGCGTCTGGTTTTCTTGCTGTGCGCGGCGCTGGCGGCGAGGCATCGTCGGTACGCGATGCCCCAACCGCTCAGCTCGGGTCGGGCGGCAGTTCGACGAAGCGCGGATCGACCTCTGCCGGTGTCTGCGCCTCCTGCTGGGCGACCTGCTCGGCCTTGACGTGCTGGTACACCGACTGGACCAGGTGTTCGCAGCCTTCGCGCGTGAGGGCCGAAATCTCGAACACCGGGCCCTTGAAGCGCAGGCGCTTGACGAAGTCCTTGACGCGCGCGGCGCGCTCGTCGGCCGGCACCATGTCGAGCTTGTTCAGCACCAGCCAGCGCGGCTTCTCGTACAGCGCGGCATCGTATTTCTTGAGCTCGCCGACGATGGCCTTGGCCTGCGCGACCGGGTCGACGGCGTCGTCGAACGGCACCATGTCGATCACGTGCAGCAACAGGCGCGTGCGCTGCAGGTGGCGCAGGAACAGGTGGCCGAGGCCGGCGCCCTCGGAGGCGCCTTCGATCAGGCCCGGCAGGTCGGCCACCACGAAGCTCTGCTCGGGGCCGACGCGCACGACGCCCAGGTTCGGATGCAGCGTGGTGAACGGATAGTCCGCGATGCGCGGCCGCGCGTTGGAGATGGCGCTGATCAGCGTCGACTTGCCGGCATTCGGCATGCCGAGCAGGCCGACGTCGGCCAGCACCTTGAGCTCGAGCTTGAGGCTCTTCTTCTCGCCGGGCCAACCGGGCGTCTTCTGGCGCGGGGCGCGGTTGATCGCGCTCTTGAAGCGCATGTTGCCGAAGCCGCCGTCGCCACCCTTGGCGATCGTGATCACCTCGCCGGGGTTCAGCAGCTCGTACAGCACCTCGCCGGTCTCGGCGTCGGAGATGATGGTGCCGACCGGCATCTTGAGCGTGATGTCGTCGCCTGCGGCGCCGAACATGTCGGAGCCCATGCCATGCTCGCCGCGCCGGGCTTCGTGCCGGCGCGAGTAGCGGAAATCGACCAGGGTGTTGAGGTTCGGATCGGCCACCGCGAACACATGGCCGCCGCGGCCGCCGTCGCCGCCGTTGGGGCCGCCGAACTCCTTGTACTTTTCATGACGGAACGACACGCAGCCGTTGCCGCCATCGCCGGCGGCGATGTCGATGAAGGCTTCGTCGACGAACTTCATGGGATGTCCAGTGTACAAATGAAGAAGCCCCGGCAAAGCGGGGCTTCGAGTGGATCGAAGTGACTGGGGCTCAGGCCGCCGGGGTCACGTTGACCATGTGCTTGTTCATCGCACCCTTGACGCCGAACGACACGTGGCCGTCGACCAGGGCGAACAGCGTGTGGTCCTTGCCCACGCCGACGTTCACGCCGGGGTGGAACTGGGTGCCGCGCTGGCGCACGATGATCGAGCCTGCGCTGATCAGTTCGCCGCCGAAGGCCTTCACGCCGAGCATCTTGGGCTTGGAATCGCGCCCGTTTCGCGTGGAGCCGCCGCCTTTTTTCTGTGCCATGGAATCTGCTCCTTAGCCGGCGATCGCGCCGATTTGCAGTTCGGTGAACTGCTGGCGATGGCCTTGACGTTTTTGATAGTGCTTACGACGGCGCATCTTGAAGATGCGAACCTTGTCGTGCTTGCCATGCGACAGTACCGTGACCGTCACCGTTGCGCCGGACACCAGGGGCGTGCCGACCTTGATTTCGCTGCCGTTGCCGACGGCGAGAACCTGGTCGATCACAATCTCCTGGCCTACATCCGCAGCAATCTGTTCTACTTTAATTTTTTCGCCGGAAGCAACGCGATACTGCTTGCCGCCGGTTTTTATGACCGCGTACATGTGAACCTCTTGGGATTTGTGCTCCACGGCGAATTCCGCAGAGCCCAAGATTCTAGCACGGTTTGCGCGCGCTAACATGCCCTGGCCGCCCAGACCGCCGGACAGGCGGGCGCGCATCCCTATAATCCGTGCGGTCCGGCCCTGCGCCGCCACCCTCCAGTATCAGCGCGCCGCGCGCCAATGCCTTGCCAGTCCACGCCGCCGACACCTCCCCCACCGCCACTGTGCTGGACCTGATCGCCGGCGACATGGCCGAAGTCGACCGCGTCATTGCGCGCCGCCTCGACACCGGCGTGCCACTGGTCAGCCAGGTCTCGAAGTACATCATCTCTGCCGGCGGCAAGCGCCTGCGGCCCTCGCTGCTGCTCCTGATGGCGGGTGCGCTGGGCTACACGGGCGAGCAGCGCTACAACCTCGCCGCGGTGGTCGAATTCATCCACACCGCCACCCTGCTGCACGATGACGTGGTGGACGAATCGCCCCTGCGCCGCGGGCGCCCGACGGCCAACGAGTCGTTCGGCAATCC
>CAMLCW010000081.1 GCA_946478645.1 uncultured Variovorax sp. | reverse complement strand
CGTTGGCGCGCGGCGAGTGCTTGTGCAGCGCGCGCGCCACCAGTTCCTTGCCCGAACCCGATTCACCGGTGATGAGCACGGTGACGTTGCTTTGCGAGAGCCGGCCGATCGCGCGGAACACGTCCTGCATGGCGGGCGCCTGGCCGAGCATTTCGGGCGCGGCGGCCATGCGCTCCTCGGCCACTTCCTCGCGCTGGCTCTCGTCGACCGCGCGGCGGATCAGCTCGACGGCGCGCGGCAGGTCGAAGGGCTTGGGCAGGTATTCGAAGGCGCCGCCCTGGAACGCCGAGACGGCGCTGTCGAGGTCGGAGAACGCGGTCATGATGATGACCGGCAGGCCGGGATGCCGGGCCTTGATCTTGTCGAGCAGGTCGAGGCCGGAGCCGCCGGGCATGCGGATGTCGCTCACCAGCACCTGGGGCCCCTGCTGCTCGTCGCCGCCGGCCTGCTCGAGGGCCGCGATCACTTCGCGCGCGCTGGTGAAGCTGCGCGTCGGGAGGTCTTCGCGCAACAGGGCCTTCTCCAGCACGAAGCGGATCGATTGGTCGTCATCAACTATCCAGATCGGCTTCATGCATCTCCTTGTGGGCCGGTACTGCTAAGGCAGCGGAATCAGTATCTTGAAATCGGTTCGGCCCGGGACACTGTCGCACTCGATCACGCCGTGATGCTGTTGCACGAAAGTTTGCGCCAGCGTCAATCCAAGCCCCGTCCCGCCTTCCCTGCCCGATACGAGCGGATAGAAGATGCGGTCCTTGATCGCGTCCGGCACACCCGGTCCATTGTCGATGACATGCAATTCCAGTGCCAATCGATACCACTGCTTGTTGAATATCACCTGCCGGGCCACGCGGGTCTTGAAAGTGATCTGCGCATCGCCCGCGGCACGGCGCTCGGCGAGCGCCTGCGCCGCGTTGTGCGCGATGTTGAGCGTGGCCTGGATCAGCTGTTCGCGGTCGCCGCGGAACTCGGGGATCGAGACGTCGAAGTCGCGCTCGATGTGCAGGTCGCGCGGGAACTCCGCCAGGATCACCGAGCGCACGCGCTCGCACACCTCGTGGATGTTGACGTCGCCCACGACGTGCGGCCGGCGGTGCGGCGCCAGCAGGCGGTCGACCAGCGTCTGCAGCCGGTCGGCCTCGTGGATGATGACGTTGGTGTATTCGATGAGGTCGCGCGACTCGACCTCCATCTGCAGCAGCTGCGCCGCGCCGCGGATGCCGCCGAGCGGGTTCTTGATCTCGTGCGCGAGGTTGCGGATGAGCTCCTTGTTGGCCTGCGCCTGGTCGAGCAGGCGCTCCTCGCGGTCTTGCCGCACCTGCTGCTCGAGCGGCGACATCTCGATGATCAGTTCGCCCGCCTTGTCGCCCTGCGCCAGCGTGACCTGCACCGGCATCAGTTCGTGGCTGACCCGGCGCAGGAAGGCCTCGTAGCGCAGCGTGGCAAAGTCGTTGCTGCGCGCGCCGTCGATGGCGGTGCGCAGCACGTGCGGCTCGTGGAAGCAGGCCCCGAACTGCGAGCCTTCGAGCGTGCGGCGCGAGGTGCCCAGTGCGTCTTCGAGTGCGGCGTTCGCGAACAGCACCGACCCGTTGGTGTTCACCACGGCAATCAGCGTGGAGAGCAGGTCGAAGGACTGGAAGCGCGGCGTGGCACTGGCCGCCTTCTTCCCGAATACCATGGCTACGGCCTGGCCGGCAAGCGGCCGAGCTCGCGGCGGATGCCTGCGATGTCGCTCTCGTTGCGCGCGAGTTCGGCCTTCATCTCGGCCACGCGGTCGAGGTACTTCTGGTAGTTGCGGCTCTCGCTGCCCTGCTTCTCGGGCTGGCCGTTGTTGTATTCCCGCTGCAGCTCGGCCTGGCGCGCCTCGGCCTTGCGCAGTTCGGCCTCGAGCACCGAACGGGCCTCGCCGTCGCGCGCGCGCTGGTCGACGCCCTCGACACGCGGACTGCCGGCGGGCGAGCGCGAGGCCGATGGCGCCGGGCTGCCGCCGGCGGCGTTGCTGCTGCTGCCCGAGGCGCTGGCACCTGAGGGCCGGGTGCCCTGCACGACGGTGACGTTGCCGCCTTCGATGACCTTGCAGCCTTTTTGCTGCGCGAGCGTCGCGTTGTTGGTGTATTCGTTTCCGCAGCGCCACACGCGCTCCTGCGAGAGCGCGGGCAAGGCAGCGAGCGAACCGGCCAGAAAGATCAGTGAGGCAAGCTTCATGGAGGGGCGTAAGTGGCGGAATCGGGCATTTTCGTGCAATTCGACGCCGACGGCGGCACGATGTTCCCGGCCAAGAAAAAAGGACGGCCGCAGCCGTCCTTTCGGTGGTCGCGCCCGCGAGGGCCTGCGATCAGAGCGAGTAATACATGTCGAACTCTACCGGATGGGTCGCCATGCGGAAGCGCGTGACTTCCTGCATCTTCAGCTCGATGTAGGCGTCGATGTAGGCATCGGTGAACACGCCGCCCTTGGTCAGGAACGCGCGGTCCTTGTCGAGGTACTCGAGCGCCTGGTCGAGGCTGTGGCAAACGGTCGGGATCAGCGCGTCTTCTTCCGGCGGCAGGTGGTAGAGGTCCTTGCTGGCCGCTTCGCCCGGGTGGATCTTGTTCTCGACGCCGTCGAGGCCCGCCATCAGCAGCGCGGCAAAGCCGAGGTACGGGTTCATCAGCGGATCGGGGAAGCGCGCCTCGACGCGGCGGCCCTTCGGGTTCGACACGAACGGGATGCGGATTGAGGCCGAGCGGTTCTTGGCCGAGTAGGCCAGCTTCACCGGGGCTTCGAAGCCGGGCACCAGGCGCTTGTAGCTGTTGGTGCCGGGGTTCGTGATGGCGTTCAGCGCACGGGCGTGCTTGATGATGCCGCCGATGTAGTGCAGCGCGAAGTCCGACAGGCCTGCATAGCCGTCGCCCGCGAACAGGTTCTTGCCGTCCTTCCAGACCGACTGGTGCACGTGCATGCCCGAGCCGTTGTCGCCGACGATGGGCTTGGGCATGAAGGTGGCGGTCTTGCCGTAGGCGTGGGCCACGTTGTGGATCACGTACTTCTGCAGCTGGACCCAGTCGGCGCGCTGGATCAGCGTGCTGAACTTGGTGCCGAGTTCCATCTGGCCGGCGTTGGCCACTTCATGGTGATGCACTTCGACCGGGATGCCGAGCGATTCGAGCACCAGGCACATTTCCGAGCGCATGTCCTGGAAGCTGTCGACCGGGGGCACCGGGAAGTAGCCGCCCTTGACCGCGGGACGATGGCCGGTGTTGCCGTGCTCGTATTCCTTGTCGGTGTTCCACGAGGCTTCTTCGGATTCGATCTTCACGAAGCAGCCCGACATGTCGTTCTTCCAGCGCACGCCGTCGAACACGAAGAATTCGGGTTCCGGACCGAAGAAGGCGGTGTCGCCCAGGCCCGATGCCTTCATGTAGGCCTCGGCGCGCTTCGCCAGCGAGCGCGGGTCGCGCTCGTAGGGCTTGCCGTCGGTCGGGTCGATCACGTCGCAGGTCAGGATCAGCGTCGTCTCTTCGAAGAAGGGGTCGATGTTGGCCGTGTTGGGGTCGGGCATGAGCTGCATGTCCGAGGCTTCGATGCCCTTCCAACCGGCAATGGACGAACCGTCGAACGCATGGCCCGAAGTGAATTTGTCCTCATCGAAGTGCGACACGGGCACGGTCACGTGCTGTTCCTTGCCGCGGGTGTCGGTGAAGCGGAAGTCGACGAACTTGACCTCGTTTTCCTTCACGAGCTTGAGTACGTCGGCGACGGTCTTTGCCATCAGTTTCTCCTGGTTGGATGGGTGGTTGGAATGTCGGGGTCGGGGAATGCAGGTTCTGTGCCATTGTCGCCCCGTCTTGGGGAGCCTCCGCGCACGCCAGCCGCCCCGGAACGACGAGGAAATTTCACCAAATTGGTGCAGTCTGGTTCAGCGCACCAATTCTGGGCCCAGCTTTGCCTCAAAGGCGTGCAACCCTTCGATCAGCTGGGCATAGGCCGCATCGAGCCGCAGCGGATCGCCCTTGACGCCGAGTTCGATGTGGCGCCCGTATTCGGGATGGTCGACGCTCGGCAGGCTGAACACCTTGACGCCGGCATGCGCGGCCTCGACCGCCAGCATCAGCGGCGTGAGCGTGGCTTCCATGGCGCCGAAGACGATGACCGACTTCTCGGCCGACCGGCCGGTGGTGAACAGGCCGGCATAGCGGCCGTCGAGCACCGATTCGATCATCGGCCAGGCCATGACGGGAAAGCCCGGCACGAAGTGCACGTCATCGACGCTGAAGCCGGGAATCTTGTTGTAGGGGTTGCGGATGATCGTCGCGCCCTCGGGAAACACGCCCATGTTGAGGCGGTGGATGTTGTCGGGCCGGTCGGGCTCGTACACGGTGCCCTGCTCGCGCGCGGTGTCCTGCATGCGCTCGCGGATCAGCGCCTCGGCCTCGGGATGCAGTTCGAGCGGCCGGCCGAGCGCCTTGGCGGCGCACTGCCGCGTGTGGTCGTCGGGCGTGGCGCCGATGCCGCCGGTCGAGAAGACGATGTCGCCCGAGGCAAAGGCACGCGCCAGCGCGGCCGTGATGCGCGTGGGTTCGTCGCCCACGTATTCGGCCCAGCCGAGCGAAAGGCCGCGCGCGGCCAGCAGCTCGATGACCTTGGGCATGTGCTTGTCGGCACGCTTGCCGGAGAGGATCTCGTCGCCGACGACGATCAGGCCGAAAGCTCGGGTCATGGGGATTTCCATTGAGAAAGAACGGCCCGGTCGGCCTCGTCGGCGGAGGTGCTGCCGCCCGCCAGGGCCGCCGCGGCCTCGCGCTGTGCACGCAGCCTGGCCAGTGCGTCGAGGCAGTAGTGGGCGAACCAGAGCGCCGAGAACGCGAACACCAGCGTGTAGATCCAGATCGCGAGCGGCACCAGCACGAAGAAGGCGGCGGCGAAAATCAGGCCCGAAGCCCAGACGATGCTCGGCGCCGCGCCCAGGTAGCCGCAGAGCACGCCGATGCACAGCAGCGGCAGGCGGTGCGTGCGCAGCAGCGTCGCGCGCTCCTCGGGGCTGGCATGGTCCGCCAGCGCATCGAAGCTCATCACGCGGTAGGTGAGCCAGCCCCAGATCAGCGGCGGCAGGATGAGCACCAGCGGCGGAATGAGCCAGAGCGGCATCGACACCACGAGCGCCAGCAGCGCCAGCACCGTCACGCCCAGCGAGCGCGCCACGCTACCGATGAAGGAGGCGCCCTTCTTGCGCTCGAGCACCGGAAAGCGGCGGTTGGCCACCAGCGTGGTGAGCGGCGGGGCCATGAGGCCCGCCACCACGATCAGCGAGACCACCACGATCAGGGGCGTGGCGGCAAAGACCACCACCATCGGTGCGAGCACCGAAGTGACGTCGCTCGAGAACAGCCGCCCGATCCAGCTCCAGAAGCTCGACAGCAGCGGCCAGGCGTCGAGCGCCTCGCGGGTCCACGCCACGGCCGCATCCCAGAAGAAATAGCCGAAGCCCGCCGCCAGCAGCACCATGAGGGCCAACGGCAGCAGCGACAGCACGATCACGCGCGGCAGCATGCAATAGGCGACCGCGCGCCAGAAGGAGTCGATGAGCAGGCGCATTGGTGGGAGGATAACCGCCCCGCAAGGCGCCGAGGCTCAGCGCCCGCCGACCAGGCGCTTCAGGCCGAGCCACTGCTGCGCCCAGAAGCCCTGGCCGTAGTCGCGCAGGCGGCCGTCGGCGCCCGGCTCGACCTGGTCGCGGACGCCGGTCGGGTCGTAGCGGTCGGCGAAGTTCGCGGTGCCGAACAGCATGTCCCACCACGGCAGCAGCACGCCGAAGTTGCAGCCGCCCAGCGTGTGGGCGCCGCGCGATTCATGACCCAGGCCGATGCTGTGGTGCAGGCGATGGAAGCGCGGGCTGATCCACAGCCGCTCGCCCACGGCGCCGAAGCTCAGCCGGAGGTTGGCATGCTGCAGGCTCTCGCTGAGCTGGGTGAAGGCCACGAAGGCGATGAACTGGCCCGGTGCCACGCCGATCAGCTGTGCGACCAGCACGATCAGGGTGCCGTGCACCACGTCGTCGAGCAGGTGGTTGCGGTCGTCGCTCCACATGGTCATCTGGCGCTGCGAATGGTGCAGCGAATGCAGGCTCCACCACCACCTGAACCGGTGCTGCCCGCGATGGATCCAGTAGCCGACGAAATCGAGCACTACGAGGTAGAGCGCGAACGCGACCAGCGGCACGTCGGTCACGCCGGGCCAGAGCGCGTCGAGGTGCAGCGTGCCCCATCCCGCCATGCGCAGGCTGCCGATGGCCTCGTCGAAGAAGGGCTCGAGCGTGAAGAACATCGCGAGCCGGAACAGCCCCAGCCGGTGGAGCAGCGTGTAGAGGATGTCGGTGCGGATGGCGCGGCGGTCGGCCACCGGCTCGACCGCGCGCCAGCGCTGCAGCGGACCGATCACGGCAAGCAGCACCAGCACCTGGATGAGGCCGACCAGCAGCCAGCCGGTCGCGTCGAACGCGTCCTCGGTCCAGCCGCCGAAGCCGGCCGCGTACACCAGCGGCTGGATCAGCGTCTCGAAGAACCAGCCCTGCAGCGCGGAAAAGGCGTCGGTGAAGCCGTCGATCATCTCTGCCTGCTCAACGGTGCAAGGCGATCCAGTCGCGGTACTGCGGATGCTGGCGCAAGGTCTCGAAGCAGAAGCCCTTCGCCTTCAGGCCCGTGATCAGCGGCTCGAGGTTGGCGGGCGCCCACGGGTCCTTGCGCGACCAGATGCCCAGGTGCGCGAGCAGGATGTCGCCGGGGCGGATGCTGCCGAGCGCCTGCTTCAGCAGCTTCTCGTTGCTGAACTTCTCGCTCGGCAGCTCGTCGCCGAGGAAGCCGGCCGGCGACCATCCCACGTGGGCGAAACCACAGGCCTTGGCCGCCGCGAGCAGGCGCGCGGAGGTCTTGCCGCCCGGCGCGCGGAACAGCGGCAGCGGCTTCTTGCCGGTGATGACGGCAAGCCGCTCCGAGGCCTTGGCGAGGTCGGCGCAGTACTCGGCGGCGGTCCAGGTGAATTCTCGGCCGGCCAGCGTACCGGCCGACGGCTTGATGCGAAAGCGCGGTTCAGCGCCCGCGACGTCGCCGCGCCAGTAGGCATGGTCGTAGGTGTGCGACGCGAACTCGTGGCCTTCGGCCGCCCTCGCCTTCCACCAGGGCGCCCAATGCCGGTCGAGGCTGTCGCCGCCCTCGAGGGTGCGCTCGGCGGCGCCGAAGAAGGTCACGCGCACGTCGTGGCGCTTGAGCACGTCGGCCACGAGCTCGGCCACGCCCATGTGGCCGGTGTCGAAGGTCAGGTAGACGGGCTTGGTGCAGGCGCTGCCACCGGCGCCGGCCGCTGGCGCCACCGTGGCGCCGAAGGCAGACAGCAGCCCCACGGATGCGGCCACCACGACGCGCAGGGCCTTCCCGGGCGCCGGCTCAGGTCCGTTTCGCATGGTCCAGGGTCCAGACGCCGTGCGGGGAACGGCCGACATTGATCTGGCGCACGACCTTCTGGCTCGCGAGATCGATCACGCTGAGCTTCTTGGCCCAGCGCGAGGTGACGTACAGCGTCTTGCCGTCGGCGGACAGGTCCATGCAGTCGGGCCCGCCCGGCACCGGGTAGGTGGCGATGACCTTCAACGTCGAAAGGTCGATCCGGCTGATCGAATTGGCGACGCGGTTGCTCACGAACACGCTCTTGCCGTCGCCGGCGGCCCGGAACGCGTGGGCGCCCTTGCCCGTCGGGATCTGGCCGACCAGCCTCGGCTGGGCGCCGGCCACGTCGAACACCTGCACGCCGTCGCTGCCGGTCAGGCCGACGAGCAGCGTCTGGTCGTTGTGCGCGCCGTAGACGTCGGCCGGCATCGGGCCGGTCGCGATGCGCCAGCGGATGGTCTGCGTCGGCAGGTCGACGGCGATCAGCTCGTCGCTGTCCTGCATCGTGACGTAGGCGACGGTGCTGGTCCGGTCGATCCAGATGTGGCTCGGCGTCTTGCCCGTGGCGATGCGCTTGGCGAGCTTCAGGTCCTTGCCGTCCCAGTGGTAGACGTCGACGTGGTTGAGCCGGTTGGCGGCCGTGACGAACCACTTCATGTCGCGCGAGAACTGGAGGTGGTACGGATCGATGATGCCGTACACCACGCGCTGGACTTCGGCTGTGCGCGGATCCACGAAGGTCAGCGAGTCACCGGCCGAGTTGGCGACGATCACCGACTTCTCGTCGGGCGTCATGTAGATGTGATGCGGCTCCTTGCCGGTCGGTATGCGCTGCTTCTCGGTCCAGTCGGCCGGGTTGATCACGCTCACGCTGGCATCGAGCGAATTGAGCACGAAGATCGGTGGCGGCGCCGGTGGCGCTGCGCCGGCGGCAGCCGCTGCCATCAAGGCAGCCGCACCGGCCAGGCAGGCGAACAGGACATGGAGTGCCGCGATGCGGCCGGACTGGCGGGCTGGTGAACGCAAGGGAGATTCCGGAGAGATGCTTCGGATGGTAACGATCGTATACGTCCGCCCGCTGACCGCCAGCGCCTGATTTCGCAGCTTATTTGCTGGGCGCGCGCAATGCGGCGACTTCGGCCGCATCGAGCCAGCGCCATTGCCCCGGCGCCAGGTCGTCCGGCAGCGCCACGGTGCCGATGCGCGAGCGGTGCAGCGCCTCGACGCGGTTGCCCACCGCGGCCAGCATGCGCTTGACCTGGTGGTACTTGCCTTCGGTGAGCGTGAGCCGCAGGTGCAGCGGCGCGTCGGATTCGCAGGCGGCGGCGCGCACCGGCTTCGGATCGTCGTCGAGCACCACGCCGGCCAGCAGGCGCGCGATCTGCGCGGCATCCACCGGGTGCTTGGCCGTCACTTCGTAGACCTTGGGGACATGGTGCTTCGGCGAGCCCATGCGGTGGATGAACTGCCCGTCGTCGGTCAGCAGCAGCAGGCCGGTCGTGTCCTGGTCGAGCCGCCCGATCGCCTGCACGCCCTGCACTGCGCCCTTGTTGGGCCGCAGCCGCAGCGGCGACGGCAGCAGCGTGTAGATGCTCGGATAGGTCGACGGCTTCTGCGAGCACTCGGTGCCGGCCGGCTTGTGCAGCATCAGGTAGGCCTTCTCGTGGTACGCCCACTCGGTGCCCTGCACCGTGAACTGCAACCCTTCCGTTTCCAGGTCGGCGGCGGGATCGTCGAATACTGCGCCGGCGATGGCGACGAAACCTTGCTGGACCAGCCCCGCGCAGACGCGCCGGGTACCGAAACCCTGGGTGTAGAGGATCTCCTGCAGTTGCATCAGTACCCTGCCGCCAGGCCGGTGTTGCGGCGCGGATCGTTGGCGCCGTAGAAGCGGTTGTTGCCGACCGGCTTTCCGCCCAGCGAGGGCGCGCCCACGATGATTGCCGCCATGTGGTTGGCGGGCTGCGGCACGCCGAGGTTGTGGCCCATGTCGGTCAGGAGCTTGCGGGTGTCGGGGCTCAGCGCGTAGGGCTCGACGTTGGTGACATCGGGCAGCCATTGCTGGTGGAAGCGCGGCGCGTCCACCGCCTCCTGCACGTTCATGCCGTAGTCGACCACGTTGAGGATGGTGTGCAGCACGGCCGTGATGATGCGGCTGCCGCCGGGCGTGCCGACCACGAAGACCGGCTTGCCGTCCTTGGAGACGATGGTCGGGCTCATGGAGCTCAGCGGGCGCTTGCCCGGTGCGATGGCGTTGGCTTCGCCCTGCACCAGGCCGTAGAGGTTGGGCACGCCGACCTTGGAGGTGAAGTCGTCCATCTCGTTGTTCAGCAGCACGCCGGTCTTGGCGGCCGTGACCTTGGCGCCGAACCAGTCGTTGAGCGTGTAGGTCACCGACACCGCATTGCCCCACTGGTCGGTGATCGAGTAGTGGGTGGTGTTGCTGCCCTCGTGCGGCGCGACGCCGGGCTTGATGTCCTTGGAAACGCCTGCCTTCTGCGGATCGATGGCGGCGCGGATCTTCCCGGCGTAGTCCTTGTCGAGCAGGCGCTCGAGCGGGTTCTTCACGAAGTCGGGGTCGCCCAGGTAGCTGTTGCGGTCGACGTAGGCGTGGCGCATCGCCTCGATCTGGTAGTGCACAGACTGGGCCGAGCGGAAGCCCAGGTCCTTGAGCGGATAGCCCTCGAGGATGTTGAGCATCTCGCAGATGATCACGCCGCCCGAGCTCGGCGGCGGCGCCGAAATCACGCGGTAGCCGCGGTAGTCGCACTCGATCGGTGCCAGCTCGCGCGTCTTGTACTGGTCGAGGTCGGCCTGCGTGATGATGCCCTTGCCGGCCTGGCTCGACGCCACGATCGCGGCGCCGACCGGTCCCTTGTAGAAGCCGTCCACGCCCTTGGCGCTGATCGCGCGCAAGGTCTTGGCCAGGTCTTTCTGCACCAGCTTCTGGCCCACGGCGAAAGGTTCGCCCTGGTTCAGGAAGATCGCGGCCGAGGCCGGGTCTTTGCGGAAATGATCGGTCGAGGTCAGCAGCATGTCGACGTCGCCCTGCTGCAGCGCAAAGCCCTTGTCGGCGAGCTGGATCGACGGCGCGATCAGATCGGCGCGCTTCATGGTGCCGTACTTCTCGCGCGCGTATTCCATGCCCGAGACGGTGCCAGGCACCCCGACCGCCAGATGGCCGAGCGTGCTCAGGCCCTTGACGACATTGCCGTCCTTGTCGAGGTACATGTTGGCGGTGGCGGCCAGCGGCGCCTTCTCGCGGAAGTCGAGGAAAGTCTTGCGCCCATCGGCCAGCTGCAAGGTCATGAAGCCGCCGCCGCCGAGGTTGCCCGCCGCCGGGTACACCACCGCGAGCGCATAGCCCACGGCGACGGCCGCGTCCACCGCATTGCCGCCACGCTGGAGCACATCGACGCCGATCTTCGTGGCGAGATGCTGTGCGCTCACGACCATGCCGTGCTCGGCCGCGACGGGCGCCTGCGAAGCCGCGTGGGAGCCGCCCGCACCTGCCAGCACGAGCGCGGCCGCGACTGCTGCGCGCAGCCTCGGTGTCCAGTGGAATTGCTGCATGGAAAGCCTCCTGAGGAATGGTGGTGAGAGAAAGAGAAGTATGGGCGCGGGTCAGCCGACCAGCAGCCCCTTGCGCCGCAGCGCGTGCAACGCCAGCATCACCTGGTCGCGTGCGAAGGCTTTTAGCGCCCCGGGATCGGAGAGCGGCTTGTCGTGCACGAAGCGCAGGCGATCGGCACGCACTTCTGCGGCGAGATGCTCGGCCAGCATGTCGTGCGAATGCGCCCCGTCGAGCAGCGGCAGCAGCGCACTTTCGAGCAGCGTCAGGCCCACCGATTCATGCCACTGGTTGCAGGCGCTGGCGGCGTCGCCGGTGCTCAACGCAGCGCCCGGTGCACTGCGGACCGCGGCCAGCGCGCGCGGCCATGCGGACACCTCCGCGGCAGCCTGCACCGGCGCGCGGCGGAAGCGCACCGCGCCGAGGATCGCGAGTTCCTCGAGCATCGCGAGCACGATCGGCTCGACCGAGGCCAGCGGCTCGCGCGTGCGCTCGGCCACGCCGGCAACCAGCGCCTCGGCCGGCATGCTCGACGGGTAGCGCGCATCGAGCAATTGCGCGAGCGCCTTCTGTGCCGGCAGGCGCAGCGTGAGCGTCACGCCGCGTTGCGCCGTGCATGGCTGCTCGCGGGCGTCGAGCGTGAAAGGGCCGCCATCGGCAGGACTGAACATGCCTGCGTATTCCATCGCGCGGATCCGCGCCGGATCGAGCCGGAAGCGGATGCCGCCGGCGCGCGCCGAATGCACGAGCAGCGTCTGGCGAAAGGTGCGGTTGACCAGGAAGTCGAGGTACTGCTCCATCAGGATCTGGCTGCCGCCGCACTCGCGCAGCAGCGGCTCGCGCACCGCATCGCCGTAGTTCTGGACGAACATCGTCGAGGGTTCGGCGTCGCCCAGGTACGCAAGCCCGTGGGCCGCGGCGCGCGCCGCGAACGCGTTGAAGTAGCACGGCGAATTGCAGGGCTCGAGGAACTCGTGCAGCAGATAGGCGCCGCTCGCGTTGCGCACGATCGGCATCGTTTCGTCGAGCGTCTTCTTCAGGACGCTGCCGGGCCGGGCCGACTGCTCGAGGAACTCGAGCATGCCGCGCGCATAGGCCAGCTTCTCCTCGGGCGTGTCGCGCGGACCGCCGCGCAGCATCATCGCGTCGCGCACGATCTCGCGTGCCTTCCAGCCCGGATAGACGTTGTAGCTCACATAGGCCACGCCGTCGGGCGCCAGGTTCTCGGCGCACACGCGCAGGATCGCGTCCTGCACCGGCTCCGGCACCCAGCTGAAGACGCCGTGGCAGACGACGTAGTCGAACTGGCCGAACGAGGCATCGACCTCCGCGAGGTTGAAGGCCCGCAGCGTGACGTTGGAAAGGCCCGCGCGCGCAATCGCGCCGAGTCCCTGCTCGACCTGCACCTGCGACAGGTCGAGGCCGAGCGCGCTGCCTTCGGGATGGCGCGCCGCGAAGGGAATCAGGTTGCCGCCGGCCGCGCAGCCGAGTTCGAGCACGCGTGCGCGCGACGGTGGCGGCGCGTCGAGCCCGAACAGGAAGGCGATCGCCTCCAGGTGCTCGGCCGCGGATTGCGGGAACGGATGCGACGCATAGGGCACCGTGTCGTAGTAGCTCGTGAGCGTCGAGATCGAGGGATGGGGCACGGCGTCCTTGGATGGCATCGGGCGGCGGATTGCGGCTGCGGTCGCCGACTATAGCTTCGCGCCGGGCCGTCATTCGGCCTTCGGCAGCCCGAAGCCGAAACCGAAGGCCGCCCCGCCCTTTGCCGCCCGGGCCGGCTCGGCCTGCGCCTCGCGCGGCCCCGCGTCGAGATCCTCGACCATGCCTTGCAGTTCGAGCAGGCCGGCGGCCATCGCCGCCTTGTAGCTCGCCATGGCGCGCGGCTGCTCGCCGAGTACCTGCCAGCGCTCGTCGCCCAGCTCGACGAGGCGCCAGCGGTAGGCGCCCGCTTCGTCTTCGACGACGGTCACGGCGATGCGCCTGAGAGGTCCAAAGGGTGGCATGCGGCGAGCTTCACTTGCCACCGTGCGCCAAGGGGTCGGACAGCCGCCACTCCTCGCGCAAGACGTTCACAGCCGCAGCGAATGACTGTATATTCGTACAGCATGAACCAGGCTGAACTCTTCTACCGCGCAGCGGAAGTGCCGGCGCCCGTTTTCTCGATGCCGGACGGGCACGATCTCGACACCGAAGTTGAACCCGAGCCCGAGACACAGGCCCTCTATACCGTGAGGCTCGCCGACTACGCGCATGCCGCGCCCGATGTGGTCCGTGTGGCAGAGCAGCGCTTTCGCCGCGAAATCGACAAGCAGCTCGGCGGCGAGGTGATCGCGTCCCTGCGCGCGTTCCAGAACGCGAGCGAGTCGAGCGAGAACGAACTTGCAAGGGAGGAATTCGCCCTCGCCAGACGATGGGCCAAGGCCTATGACGCCGCCAGGACGGCGGGCTTCCGCGACCTGGGCGATACGGATGAAGCGTACTTCGAGGTGCGGCCGCTCTAGGGGCCGCCTTCAGTCAGGGCGCAGGCCCTGCGGGCGCCGCGGGTTCGGGATGGCGCAGCCCGCCTTCGACGAAGCGCGTCAGCGCCGCCAGCAGGGCGCCGCCATCGGCCGGGTGGAGACGGCCCTCCGACAGGGTCGTGATGCGGTTCGACTGCCGGCGGTCGGTGGCGGCCAGCACCACCGCCCCCGCCATGAACATGTAGCGCCAGGCGAACTCGACCGGCGCCACGTCGGGGCACGCCAGGGCGAAGGCGCGGATGTACTGCTGCGCCATCGGATCGAAATGGCGGGCGATCACACGCTGCGTCATCGCGCTGGGCGCGAGCCGGTGCTTGAGCACGAGCTGGGCCAGCAGGCCGCCGTCCTGGGCATGCTCAGGGGCGAAGTAAGGCCGGGCGAAGCTGGCCACGATGTCGGCCACCGCCGGCCGCATGCCCGCGCGCGCAGCGGCGTCGAGGATCTGCGCGAGCTCCTGCATGCGCACGGCGTTCAGGCGCGGCGCCAGTTCCTCGAAGATCGCTTCCGTCAGCCCTTCCTTGCTGCCGAAGTGGTAGTTGATGGCCGCCACATTGGCACCGGCCAGGGCCGTGAGTTCGCGCAGCGTCACGTTCTCGATGCCCCGCTCGGCAAAAGCCGTCGTGGCCACGGCCAGGATGCGGCTGCGCGTGTCGTCGGACAGGAGCGAGGACGAAGGAGAAGCAGGCGTTCGAAGCGGCACGGAAGGAAGTGCGTCGGAGGCGGGAGCACCCCGGCTCACGAGGCATCCACGAGGATGAACGCCATTTTGACAGGCCGGCCCGAACGGTTGGCCCAGGCGTGCATGGTGCCGCGCTGGATCAGCACGTCGCCCGCGCGCATCACCTTCTCGCCCTCGTCCATGATCGCGACGATCTCGCCTTCCAGCACCAGGGCGTAGTCCACCGTGTGGGTTTCGTGCATGCCGGGGTGGCGGTCCGAGTGGGGGCGGTGGTCGGCATCGGGATACATGGCCTTGAAGGTCTGCGCGATCCGCTTCTGCAGCGCCTCCGGACTTTGGTCCTCGGCCGGCCACTCGATGATGCGGAACACCGTCCCGCCCTTGGGCGGCAGGACGCCTTCATGCTGCCCGATGCTGTCCGCCGCGTCCACCTTGCCGCCCGGGAGGGTGCGCCACAGGTTGGTGACGCGGTAGCCGGGACGTTCCGGCATGGTCTTCTGCGCCGGCGAAGCGCCGTCTTCGACGAAGACCGATCGCCCTTCGGCGTCATGGCCGGTGACGATGCGGCGGATCGGTGGCATGGGGTCGTTCGGGGTCATGTTCGTGTCCTGTCCTGTCTCACTTGGCTTCGAGCTTCATGCTGGGCACCAGGGTCGCATGGACCTTGTAGGTCTGCGCAATGCGCTCCTGGAACTGCATGGCGGGCAGATAGGCTGGCACCTGGTACAGGTTCTTCGCGCTCTCGGCGAACGCCGGGCTCTGCGTCACCTGCTTGCAGATGGCTTCGAGCCTGGCGACGACCGGCCCGGGTGTGCCCTTGGGCACGTACAGGCCGTTGAGGCCGGGGCTGATCACCGTGTGGCCCGACTCCTTGACCGTGGGCACGTCCGGGTACGCGGGATGGCGCTTGTCCGATAGCACGGCCAGCACGCGCAGCGGCTTGCCGGGCAACGAAGAGATGGCCGGCGCGCTGAAGTCGACGACGCCGCCCATCAGGTCCTGGATGGCCGGCCCGTCGCCGCGGTAGGCGATGGCGTTGAAGCGCACGCCCGCGTCGCGCTCGATGGCGGCCATGGAAAGATGCGGAATGCTCGCCGGGCCGGCGTGGCTGTACGAAACAGACCCAGGCTGCGCCTTGGCCTTGGCGACCAGCTCGTCGAAACTCCGGATCGGTGAGCTCTCCTTGACGGCCACGCTGAATACGTTTTCGAAGATCTGGCAGATCGGCTCGATCTGGCTCGCCTGGAACGGCATCTTCGCATTCACGAACGGGGAATTGGTCAGCGGAGAGGCCGGCGAGAACGCCACCGTGTAGCCCGTGGGCCTGGCATTGGCCAGGGC
>CAMLCW010000080.1 GCA_946478645.1 uncultured Variovorax sp. | reverse complement strand
ACCTGGGGCGGCTGGCTCGGCGAACTCGGCGTGCCCGGGCTCTACCGCAGCCAGGCCAGCCTGGCGCCGGGCATCAAGGTGCGCATGGGCACGCGCTCCCTGCCGCATGCGGGACTCGGCGTGAAGAGCTACGCCTGGAGCACCTCGCCGCTGCGCCGCTACACCGACCTGGTGAACCAGTGGCAGATCATCGCGGCCGCGCGCCACGGCAAGACCGCCGCGCTGGCGGCGCCGTTCAAGCCCAAGGATGCCGACCTGTTCTCCATCCTCTCGGGTTTCGACGCGGCCTATGCGACCTACAACGCCTACCAGGGCGGCATGGAGCGCTTCTGGACGCTCAAGTACATCGAGCAGCAGGGCCTCACCGAGCTCGTGGCGACCGTCATCAAGGACATTCCGAACGGTGCGCTGGTGCGCGCCGACACGCTGCCGCTGGTGTTTCCGGTCGCGGGCCAGCAGGAGCGCGGCGCGCGCGTGCGCGTGAAGCTCGGCGAGATCGACGAGATCGCGCTCGATGTGCACGGCACGGTGCTCGAGCGCCTCGATGCGCCCCAGGCCGATGTCGCCGCAGAAGAAGAAGCGGGCGACGAGGACGCGCAGGAGGTCGCCGGGCCGATCGCGATCGCGGTCGACCTTGCCGACGGCGAGCAGGCGCCCGAAAACGCGCCTGCATGAACGCGCAGAGGCGTCCATGAACCTGCGGGATCTGAGCACGCTGCAGATCGCGCTCGGCGTATCGGTCATTGCGCATGCCGCGCTGCTGGCGGTGCGCTTCGTGGACCCCGCGGCGTTCGACCGCGCGTTCAGCGAGACGCCCCTCGAAGTCATCCTCGTCAACAGCAAGAGCAACGACAAGCCCGACCCCTCGGCGCGCGTGATGGCGCAGGCCACGCTCGCGGGCGGCGGCGACCTCGAACGCGGCCGCGCCACCAGCCCGCTGCCGCCCTCGAGCTTCATGGCCGTTGGCGATTCGATGGAAGAGGCGCGGCGCCAGATGGAAGCCATGCAGGCGCAGCAGATGCAGTTGCTCGCCCAGCTCAAGCGCGACCTCGCCGCCATGCCCGCGCCCGACCCGCGCGCCTCGGGCGACCCGAAGGAAGCCGTCGCGCGCGAGGAAAAGCGCCGCCAGCTTGTGGCGCTGCTGGCCGAGATCGAACGGCGCGTGAACGAAGAGAACGCACGGCCCAAGAAGCGCTACCTGAGCCCGTCTACACGCGAAGTGGCCTATGCGAGCTATGTCGACACGCTGCGCCGCCGCATCGAGCTGCGCGGCACCGAGAACTTTCCCACGGCCGCCGGCAGGAAGCTCTACGGCGAGCTCAAGATGACCATCACCATCAACCACGACGGCAAGCTGCTCGACACCGTGGTCGACGAGAGCTCGGGCGACACCACGCTCGACCGCCGCGCCAAGGCCATCGTCCACAGCATCGGCGATTTCGGCAAGTTCACCGATGCGATGCGCAGGCAGACCGACCAGATCATCTTGCAGTCGCGCTTCAAGTTCACCCGCGACGAGACCATCGAGCTCTCGTCGCAATAACAGCAACGACAACCGCCAACCGCCAACCGCACGCCATGGACCTGTACTGCGTCATCGGCAATCCCGTCGAACACAGCCGCTCGCCGCGCATCCACGCCCGCTTTGCCGAACTCTGCGGACAGCCGCTCGACTACGGACGCCGGCTGGTGCCCGTCGGCGCTTTCGCCGAGGGTGTGGCCGCCTTCCGGCGCGAGGCTGCCGAACGCGGCGACGCGGCGCGCGGCTGCAACGTCACCGTGCCGTTCAAGTTCGATGCCGCCGCGCTGGCGCAGCACACGAGCGAGCGCGCCGTGCTCGCGCAGGCAGTGAACACGCTGCGCTTCGAGGACGACGGCAGCATCCACGCCGACAACACCGACGGCATCGGCCTGGTCAACGACATCGTGCGCAACGCGGCGGTGCCGCTGGCGGGCCGCGCGGTGCTGCTGATCGGCGCGGGCGGCGCGGCCGCGGGCGTGCTCGGGCCGCTGCTCGACGCCGGCGTGTCGCGCCTGGTGGTCGCCAACCGCACCGTCGGCCGCGCCATGGCGCTGGTGCAGCGCCACGCAGCGCTCGCGCTCCGCCACGGCGCGGTGCTCGAGGCCTGGGCGCTCGACGCGGTGCCGGGCGACTTCGACGTGGTGGTCAACGCCACCGCCTCGAGCCTCGCGGGCGATGCGGTGCCCGTGCGCGCCGAGGTGCTGCGCCCCGGGGCGCTGGCGGTCGACCTCATGTACGGGCCGGCGGCCGCGGGCTTCATGGCCTGGGCCGAAGCGCACGGCGCCGTCGCGCGCGACGGGCTCGGCATGCTGGTCGAGCAGGCGGCCGAAGCGTTCGAGATCTGGCGCGGCGTGCGTCCGCCGGCCGCGCAGGTGCTCGGCGAACTGCGCGCAGAACTGGGATGAAAGCCTTCTTCCGCCTGCTCGCCTGCCTCGTGGTTGCCGGCGTGGCGCTCGAGCTCTTCTTCGTGCTGCGCATCGCGGCCATGGTGGTGGTCGATCCGCAGAGCACCACGTTCCAGCGCTCCGAGGCCTGGCAGCTCGCGCTCGCGCAGGGCAGCAAGGGCGCCTGGCGCCAGGAGTGGGTGCCCTATGCCGAGATCAGCGACAACCTCAAGCGCGCAGTGATCGCGAGCGAGGACGCCGACTTCATCGACCACAACGGCGTCGAATGGGAAGCCATCGAACGCGCGCGGCAGCGCAATGCCAAGGCCGAGGAACTCGCGGCCAGGCGCGCTGCGCGGGCCCGCGCGCGCGGCAAGCCGGTGCGCCCGGTTCAGCTGCGCGGCGGTTCGACCATCACGCAGCAGCTGGCCAAGAACCTGCTGCTCTCGGGCGAGCGCACGCTGCTGCGCAAGGGCCAGGAACTGGTGCTTGCGATGACGCTCGAGGTGCTGCTCGACAAGGAGCGCATCCTCGAGATCTACCTCAACAACGTCGAATGGGGCGAAGGCCTGTTCGGCGCCGAAGCGGCGGCGCAGTACTACTACAAGAAGCCGGCGGCGCGCCTGAGCGCGGCCGAGGCGGCGCGGCTCGCGGTGATGCTGCCGAGCCCCAAGTTCTTCGAGCGGCGGCTCGGATCGGGCTACCTGAGCAGCCGCGCCTCGACCATCATGGCGCGCATGCCGGCGGCCGAACTGCCCTGAGACAGGATCGAGAAAAAATCGCCCGCCGCATGGCCCGTATCATCGCGTGATGCTGGCAAAGCTCGTGGGATGGTTGCTGTTGGGCGTGGTGCGCTTGCTCACCGGTGCCCAGGCGCGCTGGTACGGCTGCCCGCCCAAGGCCGAGCAGCGCATCTATTTCGCCAACCACCAGAGCCACGCCGACCTCGTGATGATCTGGGCCGCGCTGCCCGAGGAACTGCGCAGCATCACGCGGCCGATCGCGGCGCGCGACTACTGGGCCAACACACCGGTCAAGCGCTGGATCACGACCGAGGTCTTCAACGCGGTCTACGTGGAGCGCGCGGCCAGCGCGCCGGCCGAACCCATGGCCGACGCGGCAGGCGATGCGGTGCCACCCGCCGATCCGCTGGCCCCGCTCGCGCCGCTCATCGAGGCGCTGAAGAGCGGCGACTCGATCATCATCTTTCCCGAGGGAACGCGGGGGCACACGGGCGAGCCGCAGAAGTTCAAGTCGGGCCTCTACACCCTCGCGACGATGTTCCCCGAGGTGGTGCTCGTGCCGGCCTGGATCGACAACGTGCAGCGCGTCATGCCCAAGGGCGAGATCGTGCCGGTGCCGATCCTGTGCTCGGTCACCTTCGGTGCGCCGATCCACGTAGCGCCCGGCGAAGAGCGCCGGCCCTTCCTCGACCGCGCGCGCGCCGCCGTGATCGCGCTGCGCGACGTCTGAGAAGCAGCAGCAGCAGCCCGCCATGAACCAGTTCCTGCGCAGCCTCGATGCGACCCAGCAGGTCGCCGCCCTCTTTCTCATCGTCTTCGGGCTGCTGGTGCTGGTGAGCACCGCGGTCTTCCTGCTGAGCTTCAAGGAGCGACGCAATCCGGTGCACGACGCGGCCTGGCAGGCCGGGCTCGCGCACTACCGGATGCTGCTCGGCACCACATGGTTCATGGCCGTGGTGTTCTGGATCGGATGGGCGCTCGGCGAGACGGTCGCCACGGTGCTGTTCGCGCTCATCGCCTTCTTTGCGCTGCGCGAGTTCATCACGCTGTCGCCCACGCGGCGCGGCGACCACCGCAGCCTCATCCTGGCCTTCTTCGTGGTGCTGCCGATCCAGTTCTGGCTCGTGGCCACCGCGCGCTTCGACCTGTTCACCGTTTTCATTCCGGTGTACGTCTTCCTCGCGATCCCGGTGGCGAGCGCGCTGGCCGACGACCCGAGCCATTTCCTCGAGCGCAATGCCAAGCTGCAGTGGGGCATCATGGTCTGCGTCTACGGCATGAGCCATGTGCCGGCCCTGCTGCTGCTGAGCTTTCCGGGCTACGAGGGCAAGAGCGCCTTCCTCGTGTTCTTCCTGGTGTTCGTGGTGCAGACCTCGATGCTGGTGCAGCACGTGATATCACGCCGCACGCAGCGCAAGCCCTTTGCGCCCAACGTGAGCCGCAGCTTCAACTGGACCAGCTGGGGCATCGGCATCGCGGTGGCGAGCCTGGTCGGCGCGCTGTTCGCCTTCATCACGCCGTTCAGGTTCGGCCAGGCGCTCGCGGTCTCGCTGATCGCCTGCATCGCGGGCTCGATGGGCCACCTCGTGATGAAGGCGCTCAAGCGCGACCGCGGCATTCCCAACTGGGGCAAGAAGGGCGTCGGCGTCACGGGCGCGAACGGCCTGCTGGACCGGGTCGATGCGCTGTGCTTCGCGGCGCCGATCTTCTTTCACTCGATCCGTTGGTATTTCAATGCCTGAGATGGAACTGAGCATCACGTGCAGCGCGCCAGGCTCCTTCCCCCTCTGGGGGAAGGCTGGGATGGGGGCAGGCACGGCGCTCGCAGGTTTAGCGCCGCTGGCCCCCACCCCTACCCTCCCCCAAAGGGGGAGGGAGCAACTCCGGCTTTCGTTTCATCGACTGCTGGTTGCGTGCGGCGCCATGGAAACCTGATATGCGCATCCTCGGCATCGACCCCGGCCTCCTCACCACCGGCTTCGGCGTGGTCGATTCGGACGGCCATGCGCTGCGCTACGTCGCGAGCGGCACCATCAGCACGCGCCACCTCGGCAGCGGCAACCTGCCGGCGCGGCTCAAGGTGCTGTTCGACGGCGTGGCCGAGATCGCCGCGCGCTACCAGCCCGACGCCTCGGCGGTGGAAATCATCTTCGTCAATGTGAATCCGCAGTCGACGCTGCTGCTCGGGCAGGCGCGCGGCGCCTGCGTGACCTCGCTCGTGAACAGCAACCTCGCAGTGGCCGAGTACACGGCGCTTCAGATGAAGAAGGCCGTGGCCGGCCACGGCCAGGCGGCCAAGGCGCAGGTCCAGGAAATGGTCAGGCGCCTGCTCGACCTGCCCGGGCTGCCCGGTGCCGACGCCGCCGACGCGCTCGGCATCGCGATCACGCATGCGCAGGTGGGCCGTTCGATGGCGCGGCTGGCCGATGCCGCGCAACTCTCCAAGACGCACGCCAGTGCCTACCGGCAGGGGCGCTCGAGATAATCGATCAGGCCACGCGCTCGGCGATCAGCACCGCGAAGAAGCCCAGCGCGGCAAGCAGCGTCCACTTCAAGACGATCCAGCCGAAGCGCCGGTACTTGAGCTGCCCGGTGCCCGCATAGAACGCGAAGCTCACGCCCGCCACCAGCAGCAGGAGCAGGATGGCCCAGCGAAACAGAAGCATGGATCGACCGCGGCCGGCCTACCAGGCCCGCGCCACTTCGCCGAAGCCGCGCGGTGCGCGCTTCTCGTCCTCGAAGGTCACGACCTCGTAGGCGTCCTCGTTGGCGAGCAGTTCGTGCAGCAGCTTGTTGTTGAGCGCGTGGCCCGAACGGAAAGCCTTGTAGGCCGCGAGCAGCGGCTTGCCGATGATGTACAGGTCGCCCATGGCGTCGAGGATCTTGTGCTTCACGAACTCGTCGTCGTAGCGCAGCCCGCCTGCATTGAGCACCTTCGTGTCGTCCATGACGATGGCGTTGTCGAGCCCGCCGCCGAGCGCAAGGCCCTTGCTGCGCATGTACTCGACCTCTTTCGTGAAGCCGAAGGTGCGCGCGCGTGCGATGTCGCGGCTGTACGAACCCGTGCCGAGATCGAACTCGACGCGCTGGCCGGTCGAATTGACCACGCGGTGGTCGAAGTCGATCTCGAAGCTCAGCTTGTAGCCATGGTACGGCTCCAGGCTCGCCCATTTCTCGTTGGCGCCTTCGCCCTCGCGCACCTCGACCTTGCGGGTCACGCGGATGAAGCGGCGCGGCGCCTTCTGCAGCTCGATGCCCGCGCTCTGCAGCAGGAACACGAACGACGAGGCCGATCCGTCGAGGATCGGCACTTCGTCGGCCGTGATGTCGATGTAGAGGTTGTCGATGCCCAGGCCCGCGCAGGCCGACATCAGGTGCTCGACGGTCTGCACCTTCGCGCCGCCGGTCGACACCGTGGAGGCGAGCCGCGTGTCGGTCACGGCCTCGGCCGTCATGCGGATGTCGACCGGTTCGGGCAGGTCGACGCGCCGAAAGACGATGCCGGTGTCGGCCGGTGCCGGCCGCAGCGTCAGCTCCACGCGCTGGCCGCTGTGCAGCCCCACGCCCACGGCGCGGCTGATCGACTTGAGGGTTCGTTGTTGCAGCACGCCGCCGATTTTAGGCGCGCCACGGCCAGGGCGAGCTATGCCCCTCGCTATGGCACCGATAGACATAGGTTGTATGGAAGCAGCCTCCGCTCGCGCATGGCCAACGCCAGAAACACCGAGGATCCGGCTCTGCCGGTCCTCTGGTGTTGCCCCCCGGTGGGGGGTGGGCGAAGCGACACGAAGTGCGCGCAGCCTGGGGGGCGAGCAACTTCAGTCTGCCTGGCGACGCAGGAAGGCCGGGATCTCGAAGTCGTCCATGCCGCCCGAGGAGAGCGCATCCACCTTGGCCGCGGCCATGGTGCGGTTGGTGCGCCAGACGCTCGGCACCGCCATGCCGTCGTAGTTCGGCTGGGCCATGCCGGCATGGCCCGCGCCACCCACGGTCGGCACGTTGAACGGGATGTTGTCGGTGCCGGTGCGGATCACTTCGAGCGTCGGCGCCTGGCGGCGTGCGTCGGCACGCGACAGGCCGGTCGCCACCACGGTCACGCGCATCTCGTCGCCCAGGCTTTCGTCGTAGGCAGCGCCGTAGATGACGTGTGCGTCGGGCGATGCATAGGCGCGGATGGTGTTCATCGCGAGCTTCGACTCGTTGAGCTTGAGCGAACCCTTCGATGCGGTCACCAGCACCAGCACGCCCTTGGCACCCGACAGGTCGATCCCTTCGAGCAGCGGGCAGGCCACGGCCTGCTCGGCGGCGATGCGCGCGCGGTCGGGGCCGGCCGCGGCGGCCGTGCCCATCATGGCCTTGCCCGGCTCGCCCATCACGGTGCGCACGTCCTCGAAGTCGACGTTCACGCCGCCGTACTCGTTGATGATTTCCGAGATGCCGCCGACCGCGTTCTTGAGCACGTCGTTGGCATGCGCGAAGGCTTCTTCCTGGGTGATGTCCTCGCCCAGCACGTCGAGCAGCTTCTCGTTGAGCACCACGATCAGCGAATCGACGTTCGCCTCGAGTTCCGACAGCCCGGTGTCGGCGTTGGTCATGCGGCGACCGCCTTCCCAGTCGAAGGGCTTGGTCACGACGCCGACGGTGAGGATGCCCATCTCCTTCGCGACGCGCGCGATCACGGGCGCCGCGCCGGTGCCGGTGCCGCCACCCATGCCCGCGGTGATGAAGAGCATGTGCGCGCCGTCGATGGCCGCGCGGATGTCGTCCACCGCGGCCTCGGCCGCGTCACGGCCCTTCTCGGGCTTGCTGCCCGCACCCAGTCCGCTCGTGCCGAGCTGGATGATCTTGTGCGCGTTGCTGCGCTGGAGCGCCTGCGCGTCGGTGTTGGCGCAGACGAACTGAACGCCCTGCACGCCGCGCTCCATCATGTGCGCGACCGCATTGCCGCCGCCGCCGCCCACACCGATCACCTTGATCTGCGTGCCTTGGTTGAATTCTTCGACTTCGATCATTTCGATGGCCATTTCTAACTCCTTGAATTTTGCAGTTGCCGTTTGTGTATCTGTGAATTTCTTCTGCTGTGCTGACGAGATCAACGCGACCGTCGTCGTAGCGGTGGACCGGTGCGCCGCCATCGCTCGTTGAAATGCAGTGGAGGACTTCCGCGCGCGAGCCAGAGTGGGGAGTGGTTCATGGTCAGAAGTTCCCCACGATGAAGTCCTTGAAACGTCCGAACGCAGTCTTTACGGAACCGTTCTTCTGCGCGACCTTGAAGCCGCGCATGCGTGCGAAGCGCGCTTCCTCGAGCAGGCCCATCACGGTGGCCGCACGGGGCTGCGCCACCATGTCCGACAGCGCGCTCGAATACTTGGGGATGCCGCGGCGCACGGGCTTCAGGAAGATGTCCTCGCCGAGCTCGACCATGCCGGGCATCACCGCGCTGCCGCCCGTGAGCACCACGCCCGACGACAGCACCTCTTCGTAGCCCGACTCGCGCACCACCTGCTGCACGAGCGAGAAGATCTCCTCGATGCGCGGCTCGATCACGCCGGCCAGCGCCTGCTTGCTCAGCATGCGCGGCCCGCGGTCGCCCAGGCCCGGCACCTCGACCTGCGTGTCGGGGTCGGCGAGCAGCTGCTTGGCATAGCCGTTCTCGACCTTGATGTCTTCCGCATCCTTGGTCGGCGTGCGCAGCGCCATCGCGATGTCGCTGGTGATCAGGTCGCCCGCGATCGGGATCACGGCCGTGTGGCGGATCGCGCCGTTGGTGAAGATCGCCACGTCGGTGGTGCCCGCACCGATGTCGACCAGCACCACGCCGAGCTCGCGCTCGTCTTCGGTCAGCACCGCCTGGCTCGAAGCCAGCGGGTTCAGCATCAGCTGGTCGACCTCCAGGCCGCAGCGGCGCACGCACTTGATGATGTTCTCGGCCGCACTCTGCGCGCCGGTCACGATGTGCACCTTGGCCTCGAGCCGCATGCCGCTCATGCCGATCGGCTCCTTCACGTCCTGGCCGTCGATCACGAACTCCTGCGGCTCGACCAGCAGCAGGCGCTGGTCGCTCGAGATGTTGATCGCCCGCGCGGTCTCCACCACGCGGGCCACGTCCGCCGGCGTGACCTCCTTGTCCTTCACCGCGACCATGCCGCTCGAGTTGATGCCCCGGATGTGGCTGCCGGTGATGCCGGTGTAGACGCGGCTGATCTTGCAGTCGGCCATGAACTCGGCTTCCTTCAAGGCCTGCTGGATGCTCTGCACGGTGGCGTCGATGTTCACCACCACGCCGCGCTTCAGGCCGTTGCTGGGCGCGATGCCGAGCCCCGCGAGCTTGAGCGCGCCGCCGGCCAGCACCTCGGCCACGACCACCATCACCTTGGCGGTTCCGATGTCGAGTCCGACAACCAGGTCTTTGTATTCTTTGGGCATTGAAATGATGTCCTCGGTATTCGCTCTGTCTATCTCTTCTTCGTCTTGGGGTCGGCCACGACGGTGGTGACGCCGCGCAGGCGCAGCGCATACGCATCGTTGTGGCGCAGGTCGGCCGCCTCGACGTCGGCAGGCGTGCGCTGGTACTGCGCCGCGACCTGCGTCACGGTCGTCAGGAAGCGCTGCGCGCGCGCAGCGACCTCCTCGGCATGGCCGCGTCCCAGCTCGATCTGTGCGCCGGTGTCGAGCACCGCCTTCCAGCTGCCCCGGCTCGACAGCCGGAATTCCTCGACGCGCACGTCGTAGGGCTCGAACAGCGGCGCGATCACGCGGTACATGCCCAGCACCTGCCCCGCCTGTTCGACCGGCCCGTCGAGCCGCGGCAACCGCTCGTCGACTTCGGCCACGTTGGCATCGAACACCTCGCCGAAGCCGTTGATCAGCTTCGATCCGGCCTCGTCGCCCCAGGTGGCCACCGGCACCTGCTCGGTCAGGGTCACACGCAGCTTGTCGGGAAACTCGCGCCGCACCACGGCCTTGCGGACCCACGGCACCGTCTCGAAGGCCGTACGTGCGCGCGACAGGTCGACGGTGAAGAAGTTGCCCGCGAGCTGCGGTGCGACGTTCGCGCGCAGCGTCACCGCGTTGTTGTGCGTCACGTCGCCGTCGACCTTGATGCCGCCGATCGGGAAGAACGGCTGGCGCAGCACCCACCAGCCGCCGGCGGCAAGCAGCATGAGGCCCACCGCCGCGAACGCGATGTTCGAGACGATGTTCATGAGCTTGACGTCGAAGGGCGGCGGGATGCTGTCTGCCATGGCTGTTACGGGTTCCCCCCGGTCGCGTCGAGCGTGGCCGATGCCAGCACTTGCACGCACAGGTCTTCGTAGGCGATGCCCGACGCGCGCGCCGACATCGGCACCAGCGAATGGCTGGTCATGCCCGGAGAGGTGTTCATCTCGAGCAGGAAGGGCTTGCGGTCGCGCGCGCGGATCATCACGTCGGCGCGGCCCCAGCCGCGGCAGCCGAGCGTGCGGTAGGCCGCCAGCGTGATGCGCTGGATCTCGCGCTCCTCGGCCTCGGGCAGCCCGCTCGGGCAGTGGTATTTCACGTCGTCGGTGAAGTACTTGTTCTGGTAGTCGTAGGCGCCTTCAGGGGCGGCGATGCGCACCACCGGCAGCGCGCGCGCATCGAGCCCGCTGCCGAGCACGGCGCAGGTCACTTCCTCGCCTTCGATGAATTCCTCGCACAGCACGTCGGCGTCGTAGCGTGCCGACAGCGTCACGGCGTCCTGCATCTGGGAATAGCCCTCGACCTTGGTGACGCCGATCGACGAGCCCTCGCGCGGCGGCTTCACGATCAGCGGCAGGCCCAGCAAGTCGGGCACCGCGCGGACCTGCTCCCGGCCCTGCTGGTCGAACGCGAGGCGCACGTACTTCGGCGTCGGCAGGCCGTCGGCTTGCCAGATGCGCTTGGTCATGACCTTGTCCATGGCCACGCTCGAGGCCATCACGCCCGAGCCGGTGTAGGGAATGCCGAGCAGCTCGAGCGCGCCCTGCACCGTGCCGTCCTCGCCATGGCGGCCATGCAGCGCGATGAAGCAGCGCGCGAAGTTCTCGCGCCGAAGCTCGACCAGATCGCGCTCGGCCGGGTCGAAGGCATGCGCATCGACGCCGCGTGCGCGCAGCGCCTCGAGCACGCCCTGGCCCGACAGCAGCGAGATCTCGCGTTCGGCAGAACTGCCGCCGAACAGCACGGCCACCTTGCCGAATTGCCCTGGATCCTGAAGGCTCACGATGCCTCTCCCTCGCGCACTGTGCGCGTTGCCGGCGGCGCCCCGGCCGCCATCTCCACCACCTTGCCAGGCACCGCGCCGATCGAACCCGCGCCCATGCACAGCACCACGTCGCCGGCCCGCGCGTTGTCGAGAATGGCCTGCGGCATGGCTGCGATGTCGTCGACGAACACCGGCTCCACCTTGCCGGCCACGCGCAGCGCGCGCGCCAGCGTGCGGCCGTCGGCGGCCACGATCGGCGCCTCGCCCGCGGCGTAGACCTCGCCGAGCAGCACCGCGTCGGCATGGCCGATGACCTTGACGAAGTCCTCGAAGCAGTCGCGCGTGCGGGTGTAGCGGTGCGGCTGGAACGCCAGCACCAGCCGGCGACCCGGGAACGCGCCGCGCGCGGCCGCCAGGGTCGCGGCCATCTCGACCGGATGGTGGCCGTAGTCGTCGATCAGCGTGAAAGTGCCCGCCGGCGGCGCCTGCACGGCGACCTCGCCATAGCTCTGGAAGCGGCGCCCCACGCCCTTGAAGCCCGCGAGGCCGCGCTGCACAGCGTCGTCGGCAATGCCGAGCTCCACCGCCACCGCGATCACCGAGAGTGCATTGCGCACGTTGTGCTCGCCCGGCAGGTTCAGCACGATGGGCAGATCGGGCAGCGTGACGCCGTTGCGCCGCTGGGCCGTGAAATGCATCTGGCCGCCGACCGCGCGCACGTCGATCGCGCGCACCTGCGCATCCTCGCCGAAGCCGTAGCTGGTCACCGGGCAGGTCACTTCGGCCACGATGTCGCGCACCGCCGGATCGTCGGTGCACAGGATCGCCACGCCATAGAAAGGCATGCGGTGCAGGAAATCGACGAACGCCTTCTTGAGGTTCGCGAAATCGTGCCCGTAGGTCTCCATGTGGTCGGCGTCGATGTTCGTGACCACCGCCATCACCGGCAGCAGGTTCAGGAACGAGGCGTCCGACTCGTCGGCTTCCACCACGATGTAGTCGCCGCTGCCGAGCTGCGCGTTGGCGCCGGCGCTGTTGAGCCGCCCGCCGATCACGAAGGTCGGGTCGAGCCCTGCAGCGTCGAGCACGCTCGCGACCAGGCTGGTGGTGGTCGTCTTGCCGTGCGTGCCGGCGATCGCGATGCCCTGCTTCAGACGCATCAGCTCGGCGAGCATCAACGCGCGCGGCACCACCGGGATGCGCTTTTCTCGCGCGGCGAGCACCTCGGGGTTGTCCGACTGCACCGCGGTCGAGGTCACGACCGCGTCGGCGCCGTCGATGTGCGCGGCCGCATGGCCCACGAAGGTGCCGATGCCCAGCGCCGCAAGCCGGCGCAGCGTGGCGCTGTCGGCGAGGTCGGAACCGGTGATCCTGTAGCCCAGGTTCAGCAGCACCTCGGCGATGCCGCTCATGCCGGAGCCGCCGATGCCGACGAAGTGGATGTGGCGAATGGCGTGCTTCATCTCGCGAGCTCCTCGCAGGCGCGGACCATGACCTCGACGGCTTCGGTCTTTTGCATCCGCTTGGCCTTCTGGGCGCGTTCGATCAGTTCGGTTCGTTGTGTCTTCTGTAGCAAGTCGGCCAGCAATTCAGGTGTGAGGTCGGTCTGCTGCACCAGCCAGCCGCCGCCTGCGTCGACGAGGAAGCGCGCGTTCGTGGTCTGGTGGTCGTCGACCGCCGAGGGAAAAGGCACGAACAGCGCTGCTGCGCCGACGGCCGCGATTTCGGTGACGGTGCTGGCCCCGGCGCGCGCGACGATGATGTCGGCATCGGCATAGGCCTGCGCGGTGTCTTCGATGAAGGGCGTGAGTTCGCCTTCGACGCCGGCCTCGGCATAGTTGGCGCGCAGTTCGTCGATCTGTTTGGCGCCGCTCTGGTGCAGCACGCGCGGACGCATGCCGGGCTCGATGCGTGCGAGCGCCTTCGGCACCACCGCATTCAGCGCCTTGGCGCCGAGGCTGCCGCCAACCACCAGCAATTTCAGCGGGCCGCTGCGGCCTGCAAAGCGCGCGGCCGGCTCGGGCTGCGAGGTGAAGGCCGCGCGCAGCGGATTGCCGATCCACTGCGCCTTCTTGAGCACGTCGGGAAACGCCGTGAACACCCGGTCGGCCACACTGGCCAACACCTTGTTGGCGAGACCCGCGACCGAGTTCTGTTCGTGCAGCACCAGCGGCTTGTTGAGCAGCACGCCCATCATGCCGCCCGGAAAGGTGATGTAGCCGCCCAGGCCCACCACCACGTCGGGCTTCACGCGGCGCACCACGCCAAGGCTCTGCCAGAACGCGCGCAACAGCCTGAGCGGCAGCAGCAACAGCGTGAGCGGGCCCTTGCCGCGCACGCCGCCGAATTGCACCGGCTCGAAGGCGAAGCCGCGCGGCGGCACCAGCCGTTCTTCCATGCTGCCCGGCGCGCCGAGCCAGTGCACGCGCCAGCCGCGCTCGCGCAGCGCCTCGGCCACCGCCAGTCCCGGGAAGATGTGGCCGCCGGTGCCGCCGGCCATGACGAGTGCGGTGCGCGTCATACGCGGCCCCCCCGCATGAGCACGCGATTCTCGTAATCAATTCGCAGCACGATGGCCAGCGCCGCCATGTTCATCAGGATCGCCGAGCCGCCGAAGCTCATCAGCGGCAGGGTCAGGCCCTTGGTCGGCAGCGCGCCGAGGTTCACGCCCATGTTGATGAAGGCCTGGAACCCGATCCACACGCCCACGCCCTGCGCCACGAGGCCCGAGAACACGCGGTCGAGCGCGATCGACTGGCGGCCGATGTGCATGATGCGGCGCGTGAGCCAGAGGAACAGGCCGATGATCAGCAGCACGCCGACGAGGCCGAACTCCTCGCCGATGACCGCGAGCAGGAAGTCGGTGTGCGCCTCGGGCAGCCAGTGCAGTTTCTCCACGCTGCCGCCCAGGCCCACGCCGAAGATCTCGCCGCGTCCGATAGCGATCAGCGAGTGCGAGAGCTGGTAGCCCTTGCCGAGTGCATGCTCCTCGCTCCATGGATCGAGGTAGGCGAAGATCCGCTCGCGGCGCCACGGGCTCGATGCGACGATGGTGCCGAAGGCCACCACCACGAGCGCGGCGATCAGGAAGAACATGCGCGCATTCACGCCGCCCAGGAACAGGATGCCCATCGCGATCACCGCGATCACCATGAAGGCGCCCATGTCGGGCTCGGCCATCACGAGCATGCCCACCACCACCACGGCAATGCCCATCGGCAGCACCGCGCGGAAGAAGCGCTCCTTGATCTCCATCTTGCGCACCATGTAGCTGGCGGCATAGAGCACCATCGCGAGCTTGGCGAGCTCGGATGGCTGAAAACGCATGAAGCCCAACGGCAGCCAGCGCCGCGCGCCGTTCACGTTGATGCCGATGTGCGGAATGAGCACCGCCACCAGCAGCAGCAGCGAGGCCACGAACAGCCAGGGCGAAGCGCGCTCCCAGGTCTTCATGGGAATCTGGAAGGTCAGCAGCGCCGCGATGCACGCAAGCGCAATCGACGCCGCATGGCGCGTGAGGAAATACGCCGGGCCATAGCCCGCACGCACGAAGCGCGGGTTGTCGGGCAGCGCGATGGAGGCCGAATACACCATCACCAGGCCCCAGGTGAGCAGCGCCACGATGACCCATACCAGCGCCTGGTCGAAGCCCATCACGCGCACCGGCGCGGCCTTGGTCTGCGCGATGCCGGCGCCGCCGAGGCGCACCGGCAGGTGCACCGGCAGCGAATCGATGCCGGTGCGCGCGCGCCGGAACCAGTCGCCGAAACGGCTGGTGCCTTCGTTGGGCGTAGCGCCGGCGACGGGGGCGTTCATGCCGGATCTCCTGCCGCGAAACCGGCGGTATCGTCGTTGGCCGATGCGTCGCGCGGCGCACGTTCGGCGAGCGCCTGCACGGCCTCGCGGAACACCTCGGCACGGTGCGCGTAGTCGCGGAACATGTCGAAGCTCGCGCAGGCCGGCGACAGCAGCACGGCGTCGCCGGGATTGGCGCGCGCGGCAGCGCGCTCGACGGCCTCGTGCATCGAGTCGGCCCGCACCAGCGATACGCCGGTCGAGGCCAGCGCCTCGGCGATCAGCGGTGCGTCGCGCCCGATGAGGACCACGGCGCGCGCGTACCGGGCGACCGGCGCCGCGAGCGGTTCGAAGTCCTGCCCCTTGCCCTCGCCGCCCAGAATGGCCACCACGCGCCGCTCTTCGCCGAGGCCCGTCAGCGCGGCCACGGTGGCGCCGACGTTGGTGCCCTTGCTGTCGTCGAAGTACTCG
>CAMLCW010000079.1 GCA_946478645.1 uncultured Variovorax sp. | reverse complement strand
CGCTGCGCGGCCTGCCGCTGCAAAGCACCGAGGACAACCTGCTGCAGATCACCAAGGCCGCGCAGGCGGCGGGCGCCAAGGTGCTGATCGTCGGCATCCAGGTGCCGCCGAACTACGGCGGCGACTACACGCGCCGCTTCGAGGCCGTGTTCGCCAAGGTGGCCAGCGCCACCCAGTCCGCGCTCGTGCCCTTCCTGCTCAAGGGCGTGGCCGACGCGTCCGACGCGCTCACGCTGTTCCAGGCCGACCGCATCCATCCCAACGCGAAAGCGCAGCCGCAACTGCTCGACAACGTCTGGCCCGAGTTGCGCAAGCTGCTGCCCGCATCGAAGTAGCACGGCGCGTGCGCGTCGGCGCAGCCCAAAAAAAACCGCCGCGGGCATGGGCCGGCGGCGGTTTTTCGGGCGGGGTTGGCGCAACGGGTCAGCCGTTCTTGGTGGGCAGCTCGGGCACCGTGGGCGGGTCGCGTTCGAGCGAGGCCACGTCGGTTTCCGGGTCTCCGGGCGCGAGCCCTTCGCTGCTCGGGTTGAGCTTGCGATTCGCCTTTTCGCGGAGCTTCTCTTCCTTCTTTTTCTTCTTGGCCAGTTCTTTCTGGCGCTTTTCGTACCCGTAGTTTGGTGTTGCCACTGCATCTCCTTGAGGCGAAGGCAGTCAAAGTGACTGCGCGTGTCCTACTGTAAGCGATATCGCGGCCGACTCAAGACACCCGGCCGGCCGGTGTTTCGAAGTCGAACACACCTTGCAAAAGCGCCCGGCCATAGTCCCGGGGCCGTTGCAGTCGCGCGCCGGCCTACATCTTCGCCAGCGCCTGCGCCAGGTCGGCGCGCAGGTCCTCGACGTCCTCGAGGCCGATCGAAAAGCGAACGAGCGTGCCCTTGTGCGGCCAGCGTGCCACGCTGGCGTCGCGCATCAGGCCGATGTCGTACGGCACCACCAGGCTGATCGGACCGCCCCAGGAATAGCCGAGCCTGAACAGCGCCAGGCTGTCGCAGAAGCGGTCGACCTGCTCGTTGCTGAAGCGCGCGTCGAACACGACCGAGAACAGTCCCGCCGCCAGGTCGGTGGCGCCGCACAGCGCACGCCAGTTCGCATGGCCGGGCGATCCCTCGAGCGCGGGGTGCAGCACCTGGGCGATCTCGGCCTGGCCGGCCAGCCAGCGGGCCAGCTCGCGCGCGACGCGGTCGTGCGCGGCATAGCGCAGGCCGATGCTCGGCAGCGAGCGCAGCAGCGTCTCGACGTCGCCCACGCCGACGCCGAAACCCAGGCGCATGTGCGTGAGCTTGAGCGCGCGGTGCAGCCGCTCGTCGCGCGTGGTCACGCTGCCCATGAGCACGTCGCCGCCGCCGCTCGGATATTTGGTGAGCGCATGCACCGAGATGTCCGCGCCCTGCCCGCTGGCGCAGAGATCGAAGGGCGCAAAGGCCAGGCCCGCGCCCCAGGTGTTGTCGAGCGCGGTGAGCACGCCGCGCGCGCGGCAGGCGCCCACGAGCGCCGGCAGGTCGGGAAACTCCATCGTGACCGAGCCGGGTGCCTCGACCCAGACCAGCCGGGTGCGGTCAGAAAGTTTGGCCGCGAGATCGGCCGGATTCATCGCATCGTAGAGCCGGTGCGTGATGCCGAAATTGGCCAGTTCGCCGGTCGCGAGCGCCTTGTTGGGGCCATAGGCGTTGTCGGGAATCAGCACCTCGTCGCCGCTCTTGAGGAAGGCGAAGGCCACCAGCGAGATGGCCGCGAGGCCGCTCGGCACCAGCAGGGTTTCGGTGCCGCCCTCGAGCGTCGCGAGCCGCTCCTCGAGCGTGAAGGTGGTCGGCGTGCCGTGCAGGCCGTAGGTGTAGCCGGCCTTGGTCTTCCAGTCGCGCGCCCGCATCGCCGCCACGTCGGCGAAGAACACGGTCGAAGCCTTGTGGATGCCGGGCTGCGGCGCGGCAAAGTTGGCGGGCGGCGTGTAGGGGTGGTGGATCAGGGTCGTGGAAGGCTTGCTCATGGCCCCCATGCTAGCGCGGCATTCCACCGCACGCGCGTCCGGCGCCAGAATGACGGCCACGTCCCTCACGCTGAAAGGCGGTCCCATGGCGATCCACGAGCTCTTTCCCTACCTCTGCGTGCACGATGCCGGCGCGGCCATCGATTTCTACTGCGAGGTCTTCGAGGTCAAGGAGATCTTCCGGCTCACCGAGCCGAGCGGCCGCATCGGCCACGCGGAACTCGACTTCCACAACGGCGCGATCCTGATGATCTCGGACGAGTTCGCCGAATACGGCATCAAGAGCGCGAAGACGCTGGGCGGCAGCGCAGTGACGCTGCACCTGCACGTGGACGACGCCGATGCCGTGGTGGCACGCGCGGTCGCGGCCGGCGCCACGCTCGACATGGCGCCGCAGGACCAGTTCTATGGCGAGCGCTCCGGCGTGTTCCGCGACCCCTTCGGGCATCGCTGGAACGTGGGCCACAGCATCGAGAAGCTCACGCCCGAAGAGATGCAGCGGCGCTATACCGCGATGTTCGACCCGACATCGCGCGACGGCACATGAAGCTGCCCTGCCCAGGCCAGGAACACCGCGGATCCGGCTTTGCCGGGCCGCTGGTGTTGCCCCCTTGAGGGGGGAGTCGAGCTACACGCAGTGAGCGAGGGACGGGGGTGGGCTCTGTTCAGACCGACCACTTCTCGAGCAGCTTTTCGGGGCCGAGCGAGTCGTAGCCTTCGAAAGGCTGATGGATCCAGGGATTGGTCGCGAGGTACTCGACCGAATAGTCGGGCGTGAAGGTCGACAAGGCCTTGGTCCAGAGCACCGCGCTGCGCAGCTCGGTGATCGGCTTGTAGTTGTTGCGCAGCATGTCCATCACCGCATGCAGCGTGTGGCCCGAGTCGGCCAGGTCGTCGACCAGCAGCACGCGGCCCGCGATCTCGCCCTTGGGCGTGGTGATGAAGCGCGCAATGTCGAGGTGGCCCTGCACCGTGCCGGCATCGGCGCGGTACGAGCTCGTCGACATGATGGCCAGCGGCTTGTCGAAGATGCGCGAGAGCACATCGCCCGGGCGCATGCCGCCGCGCGCGAGGCAGAGGATGGTGTCGAACTCCCAGCCCGACTGGTGCACCTTGATCGCGAGCTTCTCGATCAGGTTGTGGTATTCGTCGTAGCTGACGTAGAGATGCTTGCCGTCTTCGGTCAACATGATTCTTCGGTTCCTGTTCAGTCGGCGAGATAAGGGTGACGCATCATGATGGTGTGGTCGCGGTCGGGGCTGGTCGAAACCATGTGGATCGGCACGCCGGTGATCTGCTCGATGCGCTGCAGATAGAGCCGCGCATTGACCGGCAGCTGGTCGAACTGCGTGACGCCCACGGTGCTCTCGCTCCAGCCTTCGAGCGTCTCGTAGATCGGCGTGCAGCGCTCGATTTCGTCGGCGCCCATCGGCAGGATGTCGGTCTTCTCGCCGTCGAGTTCGTAGCCGATGCACAGCTCGAGCTTCTCGAGGCCGTCGAGCACGTCGAGCTTGGTGATGCACAGGCCCGACAGGCCGTTGACCTGCGCCGAGCGCTTGAGCAGTGCGGCGTCGAACCAGCCGCAGCGGCGGCTGCGGCCCGTGGTCACGCCTTTCTCGGCGCCCACGGTGCTCATGTGGTAGCCCGGCGTGCCTGGCGTAGCCCAGTCGAGTTCGGTCGGGAACGGACCGCCGCCGACGCGCGTGCAATAGGCCTTCGTGATGCCGAGGATGTAGTGCAGCATGCCCGGGCCCACGCCCGAGCCCGCGGCCGCGTTGCCCGCGACGCAGTTGCTCGAGGTGACGTACGGGTAGGTGCCGTGATCCACGTCGAGCAGCGTGCCTTGCGCGCCTTCAAAGAGCAGGTTGGCGCCGGCCTTGTGCGCGTCGTTCAGTTCGCGCGAGACGTCGGCCATCATCGGCTTGAGCAGTGCCGCGTGGCGCATGGCCTCGTCGAACACCTGGTCGAAGTCGATCGCCGGCGCGCCCAGCACCTGCGTCAGCACGTGGTTGTGCAGGTCGAGCAGCACGCGCAGCTTGGTCGCGAAACGCTCGGGATGCTTCAGGTCCTGCACGCGCAGTGCGCGGCGTGCGATCTTGTCCTCGTAGGCCGGGCCGATGCCGCGGCCGGTGGTGCCGATCTTCTCGACGCCGCCCTTTTCACGGTAGGCCTCGCGTGCGATGTCGAGCGCGGCATGGAACGGCAGGATCAGCGGGCATGCCTCGCTGATGCGCAGGCGCGAACGCACCTCGACACCGACCTTCTCGAGCCCTTCGATCTCCTCGAACAGCTTGGCGGCGGACAGCACCACGCCGTTGCCGATGTAGCACTTGACGCCCGGACGCATGATGCCGCTCGGGATCAGGTGCAGCGCCGTCTTCACGCCGTTGATGACCAGCGTGTGGCCCGCGTTGTGGCCGCCCTGGAAGCGGACCACGCCCTGGGCGCTTTCCGTCAGCCAGTCGACCAGCTTGCCCTTGCCTTCGTCGCCCCACTGGGTGCCGACGACGACCACGTTTCTTCCGGTGGTTACGCTCATGCTCGTTCCATTACTTCAAAGATTCAGATGGCTCGGACCTGCCACTGCCCCGCTTGCTCGACGAGCTCGCGGTCGCAATGGAATTCATCGATTTCGCTGCCGTGGCCCGGCAGCACGCAGACCACGACCTCGCCCGCCCGGCGCAGGCCGGCGATGGCCTCGTGCAGGCCGGCCGCATCGTTCCAGGGCGCACGGATCGCCGCGCGCAGCGGCCGCGCCGGCAGCACGCCGACCAGCTCGCGCACGTCGAGGCTGAAGCCCACGGCAGGACGGTTGCGGCCGAACACGGCGCCGACCTCGTCGTAGCGCCCGCCGCGCACCAGCGCATCGGCCGCGCCGGGCACGTAGATGCCAAAGCGCATGCCGCTGTAGTACGCGTAGCCGCGCAGGTCGGCCAGGTCGAAACTGATCTGCCGGCCGGTATGGCCGTTCAGGCTGGCGGCCAGCTGCCGCAGCCCGGCCAGCGCCGCATCGACCGCGGGGATGGCCTTGAGCGCCTTCGCGGCCTCGTCGAGCACGGCGGCGTCGCCGTACAGCTGGACCAGCGCGCGCAGCCCGTCGCGCGAGGCGGCCGGGAAATCGCGCGTGAGCGCATGCAGCTCGCTCGCGTCCTTGGCGACCAGCGCCGCATGCACCCGCGCCAACGCCGCGCCATCGGCAGGCACGCCCGCGAACAGCGCGCGCACGATGCGTGCGTCGGCCAGGTCGACGATGAGCCCGTCCTCCAGGCCCGAGGCCTGCAGGCAATCGAGCGCCAGCAACAGGATTTCGGTGTCGGCCTCGAGGCCGGCATGGCCGTAGATCTCGGCGCCGAACTGCAGCGGCTCGCGCGTGGCATGCGGCCGATCGGGCCGCGTGTGCAGGACCGGTCCGCAGTAGCACAGCCGCGCCACGCCTTCGCGATTGAGCAGGTGGGCATCGATGCGCGCGACCTGCGGCGTGGTGTCGGCCCGAAGGCCCATGCTGCGGCCCGACAACTGGTCGACGAGCTTGAAGGTCTGGAGGTCGAGCGCCTCGCCGGTGCCCGACAGCAGCGACTCGAGGTGCTCGAGCAGCGGCGGCATCACCAGCTCGTAGCCATAGCCACGGGCGGTATCGAGCAGCTGGCGTCGAAGTTCTTCGATGTGGCGCGCCTCGGAGGGCAGCACATCGGCAATGTGATCCGGGAGGACCCAGGCGGACATGGGGATCGGGGGCGTGGTTAAACCGGGATTCTACCGGGGCGGCGCCGGGACCCGGCCACCAGCCCTAGAAAATCAGGAGCAGGACGAGGCCGAGCACGATGCTGCAGAGCCCGAAGAAACGCAATTGGCCGTCACGCAACTGCATGAGCTGGCCGAAGCCGCGGCGCCAGCCGCCCGGTGAAACGAAGGGCAGGATCCCCTCGATCACCAGCACCAGCGCCAGCGCGCTCCAGAACGTCTCGGCGCTCACGACCGCGGGCGCCGGATCAGCGGCGCGGCGCGCTGCCTGCCGGCGTGCCGGCGCTCTGCATGGCGCGGAAGAAGTCGGACGACGGGTCGACCACCATCACGTCGCTCTTCTTGTTGAAGCTCTGCTTGTAGGCCTCGAGGCTGCGGTAGAACTGCGCGAACTGCGGATCACGGCCGAACGCGTCGCTGTAGATCGCGGCCGCCTGCGCATCGCCCTCGCCCTTGATCTTCTGCGCGTCGCGGTAGGCATTGGCGACGATCACCTCGCGCTGGCGGTCGGCGTCGGCGCGGATCTTCTCGCCCTCGGCGTAGCCGGTCGAGCGCAGTTCGTTGGCCACGCGCTTGCGCTCGGCCTCCATGCGGCGGTAGACCGACTCGGTGATGGCCTCGACATAGTCGACGCGCGTGATGCGCACGTCCACCACGTCCACGCCCCAGGGCTTGGCACCCTTCACCACGGCGAGCACCTCGCGCTGCACGTCGGTCATGAGCTCTTCGCGGCGCGTCGAGATCAGGTCGCGCACCGTGCGCTTGTTGATGTTTTCCTGAAACGCGTTGCGCACCACGCGATTGAGCTGCATCGCGCCGGCGTTCTCGTCGAGGCCGACATTGCGGATGTAGGCCTGCGGATCGGTGATGCGCCATCGCACGTACCAGTCGATCACCACGCGCTGTTTTTCGGCCGTGAGCATCGGCTCGGTCTCGAGGCTCGAGAGCGTGAGCAGGCGCTTGTCGATGTACGACACGTTCTGGAACGGCGGCGGCATCTTGAAATTGAGGCCGGGCTCGGTGATGACCTGCTTGATCTCGCCGAGCGCGTACACCACGCCGAACTGACGCTGGTCGACCACGAAGAGCGTCGAGCTCAGCAGCACCAGCAGCACGAGGAACGACGAGGCGATGAATCCGATTCTGTTCATATTCTTCTTCCTGGCCTGTTCAACGCACGTCGCGGTCGCGCGAGCGGCCATCGCGGCCGCGGCTGTCGCCCGAGGGCGCCACCGGGATCACCGACGATTGGGGCGGCGCGGTCCCGGCCACGCTGGGGCTGGCGGCGTCGACCGGCGTGACGGCCTGGCTGCCGCCACTTTGCTGCATGAGCTTGTCGAGCGGCAGGTACAGCAGGTTCGAGCCCTGCTTGGTGTCGACCAGCACCTTGGTGGTGCTGGCGTAGATCTGTTGCATCGCATCGGTGTACATGCGGTCGCGCGTGACCTGCGGCGCCTTCTGGTATTCGGCCAACACCGAGCCGAAGCGCCCGGCATCGCCCTGCGCCTGCGCCACGATGCGTGCCTTGTAGGCTTCGGATTCTTCCTTCAGGCGCGAAGCGGTACCCGTGGCGCGCGGCACGACGTCGTTGGCATAGGCCTGCGCCTCGTTCTTGGCCCGCTCGCGTTCCTGGCCGGCCTTGAGCACATCGTCGAAAGCCGCCTGCACCTGTTCGGGCGGACGCACGCCGCCCTGCTGCAGGTTGATGCCGACGATCTCGACGCCGACCTTGTAGCGGTCGAGGATGGTCTGCATGAGCGTGCGCACGCGCGGCGCGATCTGGTCGCGCTCTTCCGCCAGCGCCGCGTCCATCTTCATGTTGCCGACCACCTCGCGCACGGCGGTCTCGGCCACCTGCACCACGGTCTCGGTGGGCGATTTGCTTTCGTAGAGATAGGCGCGTGCATCGCTGAGGCGGTACTGCACCGCGAACTTGATCTCTACGATGTTCTCGTCCTGGGTCAGCATGGCCGACTCGCGCAGGCCCGTGGAGCGCACGATGGCGTCGCGGCCCACGTCGGTCGAACGGATCTGCGTGACCACCACCACCTCGTGGCGCTGGATCGGATAGGGAAGGCGCCAGTTGAAGCCGGCGCCCACCGTGGTCTTGTAGCGGCCGAACTGGGTGATCACGGCCTGCTGGCCTTCGTTCACGATGAAGAAGCCGGTACCGAGCCAGATGAGCAGCGCCACGACGGCGACGAGCCCGATGCCGAAGCCGGCGTTCTTCATGTCGGGCCGGTAGCCATTGCCGCCGCCGCCACTCGGTCCGCCCGGACGGCCGCCACCGCCGCCCTTGCCGCCGAAGAAGCCGCCGAGCTTGCGGTTGAGGTCGCGCCAGAGTTCGTCGAGGTCGGGCGGACCCTGGTTCGGTCCCTGCCCGCGGGGGCGGTTGCCGTTGTTGTTGTTGCCCGAAGGCGGGGGCGGCGGTACGCCCGGGGGGTCTGCGTCGGGAGGCCGGCTGCCGTTCGGGCGATCGCCGCCGGAGGCAGGCTCGTCGCCGCGGCCCCACCGGCCATCGTTCAGGTTGAACATGCCCAGAAACCCACTCCACGCTGGCTTTGCATTCATTCGCTTCGTTCTCTTGTCAGTGGCGGGATTGTGCCCAATCAACGGGCTTCACCGTGCAATTCAGTGTCCGCTTCTGGGGTCATCGTAGCGTCGAGCGAACCCGACCGACGCGCCAGTTCGGTGCGCAGCAAGGGCAGGCCCTCGCCGCTGCGTGCGCTCAGAAAGATGCGGGGAACCTGTGCGCCGTCGATTTCCATTTCGTCCTGCAGATGCAGCGGATGCTGCGCGCTTTCAAGGGCATCGAGCTTGTTGAACACCAGAAGCTGCGGGATGGCGTCGGCGCCGATCTCACGCAGCACTGCCTGCACCTCGGCCATCTGCTCGGGGTAATGCGGATTGGAGGCATCGATCACGTGCAGCAGCAGGTCGGCATCGACGGCCTCCTGCAGCGTGGCCTTGAAGGCGTCGACCAGGCCGTGCGGCAGGTCGCGAATGAAGCCGACCGTGTCGGAGATCGACACCTTGCGCCCGGCATCGCCGAGATAGAGGTTGCGCGTGGTCGTGTCGAGCGTCGCGAAGAGCTGGTCGGCCGCATAGGCACGCGCCTTGACCAGCGCGTTGAAGAGAGACGACTTGCCCGCGTTGGTGTAGCCCACGAGCGAGATGTTGAAGGTCTCGCGCCGCTCGCGCTGGCGGCGCTGCGTGCCGCGCTGCTTCTGCACCTTGGCAAGGCGGTCGCGCGTGCGCTTGATCGACTCGTTGATCATGCGGCGGTCGAGTTCGATCTGCTTCTCGCCCGGGCCGCCGCGCACGCCGGCGCCGCCGGTCTGGCGCTCGAGGTGGGACCAGCGTCGCACGAGGCGCGTGCTGAGGTACTGCAGCCGCGCGAGTTCGACCTGCAGCTTGCCTTCGTGCGAGCGTGCGCGCTGGGCGAAGATTTCGAGGATGAGGAAGGTGCGGTCGTACACCGCGACGTCGAGCTGGCGTTCGAGGTTGCGCTGCTGCGCCGGGCTCAGCGACTGGTCGAAGATGACCTCGCTCGCCCGGTGCATGGCGGCGAGCTCCTTGATCTCGTCGGCCTTGCCGCTGCCGACGAAGAGTGCGGCGTCGGGCGCCTTGCGCTTGCAGACCAGGCGCGCAACGGGTTCGAGGCCGGCGGTCTGCGCGAGCAGGCCGAGTTCCTCGAGTTCGCTGTCGAAATGGGGCAGCCCGAAATCGACACCGACGAGAACGGCGGCGCCTTCCTGGCGGGAGTTCAGATCAGACAAGCGGGAATTCGATAAGGAAAAAGCGCGGCGGGGTTGCCGCCGCGCTCCGCGCGATCAGGCGGCGGCGTCGTCGTTCTCGGCGGCCGAGAAGTTGACGGCACGACCCGGCACGATGGTGGAAATGGCGTGCTTGTAGACCATCTGTGTCACCGTGTTGCGAAGCAGCACGACATACTGGTCAAAAGACTCGATCTGGCCCTGCAGCTTGATACCGTTCACCAGATAGATGGAAACCGGTACATGCTCGCGACGCAGGGTATTCAGAAACGGGTCTTGTAGGAGTTGCCCTTTATTGCTCACGATATTCTCCGTGTTCAAGAGTAGTTGTTGGAGCGATGGACCTTAACACAGGGTTTCTGCGCTGCAGCAGCCGGTGCCAAAGGCCTTTGAAAAATAACGGCACTCAAAAGGCGGAACTTTCGACCCTCTCGCCGCTCATCGGCAGCCATCGGTCGCCAAGCGCATTCATTCGTCCTTGTCGGCAAACGGGTTCTGCGAGCTCTTGAACTGGATGCGAAGCGGCGTGCCTACAAGGTCGAACTCCTTGCGGAAGCGCCCCTCGAGGAAGCGCTTGTAGGCTTCGGTGACGTGCTCGAGCGAGTTGCCGTGGATCACGATCACCGGCGGATTCATGCCGCCCTGGTGCGCATAGCGTAGCTTGGGCCGGAACATGCCCGAGCGCTTGGGCGCCTGGAACTGCACCGCCTCGAGCAGCAGCCGCGTCAGCACCGGGGTGGACATCTTCCGGGTGGCGGACTTGTGGGCCTGCGCGATGGCCTGCCACACCGGCCCCAAGCCCTGACGCTTGATGGCCGAGATGAAGTGCAGCGCCGCGAACTTGAGGAACGGCAACCGGGTCTCTATCTGGCGCTGGATCTGCTCGCGCTGGTAGCTGTCGACCGCGTCCCACTTGTTGATGGCGATCACCACCGCGCGTCCGCTCTCGAGGATGTAGCCGGCGATGTGCGCGTCCTGGTCGGTCACGCCCTGGGTTGCGTCGAGCAGCAGCAGCACGACGTTCGCCGACTCGATGGCCTGCAGCGTCTTCACGACCGAGAACTTCTCGATCGCTTCGAACACCCTGCCCTTGCGGCGCAGCCCGGCGGTATCGATGAGCTCGAAGCGCTGGCCGTTGCGTTCGAAGGGCACGCTGATGGCGTCGCGCGTGGTGCCGGGCATGTCGAAGGCCACCAGCCGCTCTTCGCCGAGCCAGGTGTTGATCAGCGTGGACTTGCCCACGTTGGGCCGGCCCGCCACCGCGAGCTTGATCGGCTTGTTGACGTCTTCCTCGTCGTCATCGTCGGGCTCGGGCAGGTTCAGCGGCGCGAGCGCGAGCTCGACCAGGTCGCGGATGCCCTGCCCGTGCGCGGCCGAGATGCCGTGCACCTCGCCGAAGCCGAGCTCGTAGAAGTCGACCAGTTTCGTGCCGTCATGCATGCCTTCGGCCTTGTTGGCGACGAGCACGCAGGGCTTGCCGAGGCGGCGCAGTTCGTTGGCGATCTCGTGGTCTTGCGCGGAGAGCCCTTCGCGCGCATCGACCACGAAGATCACCACATCGGCCTCGGCGACCGCCTGCCGCGTCTGCTTGGCCATCTCCTTGAAGATGCCGCTGCCCGCGTCAGGCTCGAAGCCGCCGGTGTCGATGACGATGAACTCGTGCTTGCCCAGGCGGCCGTTGCCGTAGTGGCGGTCGCGCGTGAGCCCCGCGAAGTCGGCGACGATGGCGTCGCGCGTCTGCGTCAGGCGGTTGAACAGGGTCGATTTGCCGACGTTCGGACGCCCGACCAGGGCCACGACCGGCTTCATGGCCGGCCTTTCGTTGGCGCGGTTTTCATGGTCGGGCCTTGCAGAAGATCATTCGGGACGGTAGCCGAACACGCCGCCGTTGGCGGTCACGACGACCACCGTGTTGTCGGACAGCACGGGCGTCACCGCGATGGCGGAGCCGTCGGGCGTCACACGGTTGAGGAGCGAACCGTCCTCGCGCGACACGAAATGCAGCGTGCCGGTGCTCTCGCCGATGACGAGCGAACGGCCGACGGCCAGCGGCCCGGTCAGCACGCGGTGCTTGAAGCGGGTCGATTGCCAGGCGCGCTCGCCGTCGGCACGGCGCCAGGCCGTGACGCTGCCGTCGGCCTCGGTGCCGTAGACGAAGCTTTCGTTGCCGCTCACGCCCTCTGCGCCCACGGCCGGCTTGCTCCAGAGCAACTGGCCGCGCAGCGTGTCGACACAGCCGACGTTCGCATAGTAGGCGCGCGCGCAGACGGTGTCGCCGACGCGGCTCACGCTGCCGGTCAGGTCGACCAGGCGCTCGACGTCATTGGTGCCGCGCGGCGCCGCGATGGGGGCCTCCCAGCGCGATGTGCCGTTGGCCGGATTGAGGCCGACCAGGCGGCCGCCGATGCCCGAGATCAACGTGTCGCCCACAGCGATCAGCACGCCCGACTTCCGCAGCACGAGGTTCTCGGCCGTGCGCTGCTGCAGCCACAGGCGCCGGCCGCTCTGGCCGTCCCAGGCACTGATGCTGCGGTCGGCGGTCTGCACGAAGACGCGGCGGCCGGCCACCAGCGGCGCGGTGAAGGCCTGCGCCGTGAGCCGCTGCTTCCACAGGACCTTGCCGCCCTCGAGCGCCACCAGTTCGTTGTTCTCCGTGACGACGGCAGCCAGCGATCCGTCGCTGCCGACGCCGGCGGCCAGCGGTGCGCCCGCATTGGCGCGCCAAGTCTCGCGGCCGGCACGGGCATCGATGGCGACCACGGTGCCGTCGCTGCCCGCGACGGTCACGGTGTCGCCGCTCACGTCGACGGCCAGCGGGAACTTCACGGCCGGGATGCGAACGCTCCAGGCCTGGCGCACGCCGAACAGCGAGGGGTTCGGCGGCAGTTCGGCGGGCTTGGGTCTGCTGGTGCCCGAGCACGCAGCGAGCATGGCGACCAGAACGAGGGCGGAACCCGCGCGCAGTGCGCGCGACTCAGGCTTGAAACGCTTGAAATTCATGGTGCGATCAGGAAGTTTGGGGGGCGGCGGGCGTGACCGTGATCACGGGCGCAAGGCTCTTCGGGTCCACGCCCGAGGCATTGAGCTTGAATTCGACGAGGCGCCGATAGTCCGATGTGGGGCCGAGGCCGGTCCAGGCCTTGCGGTATTCGGCTTGCGCCTGCTCGCGCTTGCCCTGCGCCATGTAGATGTCGCCCTTGCGGTCGGCCACGAGCGGCTCGAATTCCTTCGGCACTTCGCCATCGAGTTGCTTGAGCGCTTCGTCGTACGACTTGCTGTCGAGCAGTTCGGCCGCGAGCCGCAGCTTGGCGACCGCCTTGTAGCCCGGGTCGGCCGCGTTTTGCGCAACCCATTCGAGCGCGGCGCGCGATTCCTCGGGCTTGCCCTTCTCGTAGAAGGTCTTCGCCGCGAGCAGGCCGGCCTGCTGCGCGTACGCGGTGCGCGCGAAACGCTCCTTCATGTCGCCCAGCACGCGCTGGGTGCGCTCGACGTCGCCGGCCTGCGCGCCGCGTTCGAGTTCGTCGTAGAGCGCCGAGGCCTGCGCGGCCTGGCTGCGCTGGTAGTACTGCCAGCCGTTCCAGGCCACGAAGGCGCCGGCCAGGAGCAGCACGATCCAGGTGATCAGGGTGCCGTAGGTGCTCCAGAAATGCTTGAGCTGGTCAAGCTGTTCCTGTTCTTCGAGGTCGAGATGGGTTGCCATGCGCTTCAGGTGTTGGGAGCCGGGGATTGTAGGGTGGCGGCCCAGGCGGCCACGTCGGCAAGGGGCCGCGCCAGCTGTTCGCCATCGCCGCCGCGCAGGGATTTGACGGTGACCTCGCCGCGCGAGAGTTCGTCTTCGCCGAAGATCAGCGCATAGCGAGCGCCGCTCGCGTCGGCCTTCTTGAATTGCGCTTTCATGCTGCCGCCGCCCGCATGCTGGAGCACGCTGACGCCGGCAGCACGCAACTGCTCGATCGCTGCCATGGCTTGCGGCAGCACGGCGGCCGAGGGCACGACCGCATAGGCCGTCGGGGACGCGGCCGGGACCGGCAGGCGCAGTTCCTGGATCAGCAGCAGCAGCCGCTCGATGCCCAGGCCAAAGCCCACGGCCGGCGCGGGCTTGCCGCCCATCTGGCCGATCAGGCCATCGTAGCGGCCGCCGCCGCAGACGGTACCCTGCGAACCGAGCTGGTCGGTGACCCACTCGAAGACCGTCAGGTTGTAGTAGTCCATGCCGCGCACCAGGCGCGGATTCACGCGGTAGGCCAACCCGGCTGCGTCGAGCACGCCGCGCACCGCATCGAAGTGCGCGCGCGATTCCTCGCCAAGGAAATCCATCAGCTGCGGTGCGGCCTCGACCACGGCCTGCATCGCGGGGTTCTTGGTGTCGAGGATGCGCAGCGGGTTGCTGTGCAGCCGCCGCTGGGCATCGGCATCGAGCAGCTCCGCATGTGCCTCGAAATGGCGGATCAGCGCTTCGCGGTGCGCCTGCCGCTCGGCCGGCTGGCCCAGGCTGTTGACCTCCAGGCGCACGTGCTCGCCCTCGATGAGCCCGAGTTCGCGCCACAACGCGCGCACCATCAGGATCAGCTCGGCGTCCACGTCGGGGCCGGGAAAGCCCAGCGCTTCGACGTCGAGCTGGTGGAACTGCCGGTAGCGGCCCTTCTGCGGGCGCTCGTGGCGGAACATCGGCCCCATCGTCCAGAGGCGCAGCGGCCCGTTGTAGAGCGCGTTGTGCTCGACCATCGCGCGCACGATGCCGGCGGTGGCCTCGGGGCGCAGCGTGAGCTTGTCGCCGTTCATCGCGTCGGTGAACGAGTACATCTCTTTCTCGACGATGTCGGTGACCTCGCCGAGCCCGCGCACGAACAGCGCGGTCGGCTCGACCACGGGCGTCAGCATGTACTGGTAGCCGTAGCGCGACAGCAGCTGCCGCACGGTGTGCTCGAACCACGACCACAGGGCCGAATCGGGTAGGCGGTCGGTGCGCGGCACGCTCGCCGGCAATATGTCGTTCATGCCTTTGACGGCATTGATCTTGTTAGCCATGGGAAGAAGTGGTCAGGCGACGTCGGCAGCCTGGGGCTGGCCGAAGCGCTTTTCGATGTAGTTTTCGACGAGCTGGTGGAACTCGTTGGCGATATTGTCGCCGCGCAGCGTCAGGGCCTTCTCGCCGTCGATGAAGACCGGTGCGGCGGGGGCCTCGCCGGTGCCGGGCAGGCTGATGCCGATGTCGGCGTGCTTGCTCTCGCCGGGGCCGTTGACGATGCAACCCATCACGGCCACCTTCATCGCCTCGACGCCCGGGTACTTCTTGCGCCAGACCGGCATCTGCATGCGCAGGTAGTCGTCGATCTGCTTGGCGAGTTCCTGGAACGTGGTGCTGGTGGTGCGGCCGCAGCCCGGGCAGGCCGTGACGCTCGGCACGAACACACGCAGGCCGAGCGCCTGCAATATTTCGGAGGCGATCACCACCTCCTGCGTGCGCGACTCGCCCGGCTGCGGCGTGAGCGAGACGCGGATCGTGTCGCCGATGCCCTCCTGCAGCAGGATCGCAAGCGCCGCGGCCGACGCCACCGTGCCCTTGGTGCCCATGCCGGCCTCGGTGAGGCCCAGGTGCAGCGGATAGTCGCAGCGCCTGGCCAGTTCGCGGTACACCGAGATCAGGTCCTGCACGCCGCTCACCTTGCACGACAGGATGACCTGGTTGCCGGCCATGCCCATCGATTCGGCCAGCTTCGCGGACTCGATGGCCGAGGTGATCAGCGCCTCGTACATCACCTGCCGGGCTTCCCACGGCTCGGCACGCTGGCTGTTGGTGTCCATCAGGCTGGCGAGCAGCTCCTGGTCGAGGCTGCCCCAGTTCACGCCAATGCGCACCGGCTTGTTCCAGCGCATCGCGGCGTCGATCATCTGGCCGAACTGCCGGTCCTTCTTGTCGCCCTTGCCCACGTTGCCGGGGTTGATGCGGTATTTGCTCAATGCCTCGGCGCAGGCCGGATAGTCGGTCAGCAGGCGGTGGCCGTTGTAGTGGAAGTCGCCGACCAGCGGCACGTCGATGCCCATGCGGTCGAGCTGCTCGCGGATGTAGGGCACCTGCGCCGCCGCCTCGGGCGTGTTGACGGTGATGCGGACCATCTCCGAGCCGGCCTGGGCCAGTTCCTTGACCTGGATGGCCGTGCCGATGGCGTCGACCGTGTCGGTGTTGGTCATCGACTGCACGCGCACCGGCGCGTCGCCGCCGACGGTGACGATGCGCGAGCCCCAGGCCACGCTGGCCTGGCGCGAACGGCGCGGCCTGGGCGCGGCGGCGCCGATCGGTTGCGGGCTGCAGTCGGTCA
>CAMLCW010000078.1 GCA_946478645.1 uncultured Variovorax sp. | reverse complement strand
AAGCCGGGAATGTCGAAGGGATTGATCGGCTCCACGAGCAGGCCGAGGCCTGCCGACTCGAGTTCGCTCGCGGCCAGGCGCAGGTTCTCGACCACGGTCTTGTGCGCCGCGTCGTGGCTCACGCCCGCCGGCACCTTGCCGACGAGGCAGTTCACCTGCGGACAGCCCAGCGCCGTGGCGTAGTCGATCGCCATCGCGATGCCTTCGCGGAACTCGCCCGTGCGGTCCGGGTGGCAGGCGATGCCGCGCTCGCCCTTGTCCCAGTCGCCGGCCGGCAGGTTGTGCAGCACCTGCACCAGGCCGTTGGCGCGCAGGGCGGCCGCGAGTTCCTTCTTCTCGAACGGATAGGGGAACAGGTATTCCACCGCCTCGAAGCCGGCCTTGGCGGCCGCCTCGAAGCGCTGCATGAAGGGAAGCTCGGTGAAGAGCATCGTGAGGTTGGCTGCAAATTTGGGCATGGGGTCTTTCAGATCGAATTCGGGATCGGACTACCGGACGCAGAGGACGCAAAGGTTTCGCAAAAGGCGCAAAAGAACAGCCATTCAAGGAAATTTGGATTTCCTTTTGCGTCCTCTGCGAAACCTCTGCGTTCTCTGCGTCCGGTTGTCCGGATTCCTTCAGTCCAGCATCTCCGCCGCCACAGCGGTCGGTGCATCGGCAGGCGTCTCGGCCAGCGGCTCGAATTCGGCGATGTTGTCGATCTCGGTGCCCATCGCGATGTTGGTCACGCGCTCGAGCATCACCTCGATCACCACCGGCACGCTGAACTCGGCCATCAGCGCCTCGGCGCGCTGGATCGCCGGCGCGATCTCTTCCTGCCTGTTCACGCGGATCGCCTTGCAGCCCAGGCCCTCGACCACCTTCAGATGGTCCACGCCGTAGCTGCTCTCGATGCCCGCGTCGGGGCCGGCATTGATGTTGTCGAACGCGAGCTGCACGCAGTAGTCCATCTCGAACCCGCGCTGGGCCTGGCGGATCAGGCCCAGGTACGAGTTGTTGACCACGATGTGGATGTACGGCAGCTTGAACTGCGCGCCCACCGCGAGCTCTTCGATCATGAACTGGAAGTCGTAGTCGCCCGAGAGCGCGACGATCTTGCGCGTCGGGTCGGCCGCGCGCACGCCCAGCGCGGCCGGAATGGTCCAGCCCAGCGGGCCGGCCTGGCCGCAGTTGATCCAGTGGCGCGGGTTGTACACGTGCAGGAACTGCGCGGCCGCGATCTGCGAGAGCCCGATGGTGCTCACGTAGCAGGTGTCGTTGCTGAAGTTGTTGTTCATGCACTGGTACACGCGCTGCGGCTTCATCGGCACGTAGTCGAAGTTGGTCTTGCGCAGCATCGTCTTCTTGCGCTCGATGCAGTCCTTCGCCCAGGCGCGGCGGTCGCGCAGCTTGCCGGCGGCCTTCATCTCGCCGGCCACGGCCACGAACTGTTCGAGCGCGGCCTTCGCATCCGACACGATGCCGAAGTCGGGCGTGAACACGCGCCCGATCTGCGTCGGCTCGATGTCCACGTGCACGAAGGTGCGGCCCTTGGTGTAGACGTCGACCGAGCCGGTGTGGCGGTTGGCCCAGCGGTTGCCGATGCCCAGCACGAAGTCGGAGGCGAGCATGGTCGCGTTGCCGTAGCGGTGGCTGGTCTGCAGCCCGCACATGCCGGCCATCAGCGGATGGTCGTCGGGAATCGCGCCCCAGCCCATCAGCGTGGGGATCACCGGCACGCCCGTGAGCTCGGCAAAGCGCACCAGCAGGTCGCTCGCATCGGCGTTGATCACGCCGCCGCCGGCCACGATCAGCGGCCGCTCGGCAGCCTGCAGCATGCCGATGGCCTTTTCGATCTGGGCGCGCGTGGCGGCGGGCTTGTAGGGCACCAGCGGCTGGTAGGCGTCGATGTCGAACTCGATCTCGGCCATCTGCACGTCGAACGGCAGGTCGACCAGCACCGGGCCCGGGCGGCCCGAGCGCATCAGGTGGAAGGCCTGCTGGAACACCTGGGGCACCTGGCCCGGTTCGCGCACCGTGACGGACCACTTGGTGACCGGCTTGGAGATCGACTCGATGTCGACCGCCTGGAAGTCTTCCTTGTAGAGCCGCGCGCGCGGCGCCTGGCCGGTGATGCACAGGATCGGGATCGAGTCGGCCCAGGCCGAGTAGAGGCCCGTGATCATGTCGGTGCCCGCGGGGCCCGAGGTGCCGATGCACACGCCGATGTTGCCCGCCACGGCGCGCGTGTAGCCCTCGGCCATGTGCGAGGCGCCTTCGACGTGGCGCGCGAGGATGTGCGAGATGCTGCCGCGCTGGCGCAGCGCCGAGTACATCGGGTTGATGGCGGCGCCGGGCACGCCGAAGGCCTGCGTCACGCCTTCTTTTTCCATCACGAGCACGGCGGCCTGGACCGCTTTCATTTTTGCCATGGGACTGTCTCCGTTGAGGTGGGCCCACTGTAGGAAGCGATGCCCGTTCGAAGAAGACGGCTGCAGGCCATAAAAGCTATTCCATGGCGGAATAAGTGACTACGATGCGCGCATGGACAGACTCTTGGCAATGGAAATGTTCGTGCGCGTGGTCGAGACCGGCAGCTTCTCGAAGGCGGCGCGCGAGTTCAACACCACGCAGCCCACCGTGACCAAGCAGGTCGCGGCCATCGAGGCGCGACTCAAGGCGCGCTTGCTCAACCGCAACACGCGCGGCGTGAGCCTCACCGAGCCGGGCGCGCTTTATTACGAGAAGTGCAAGACCATCGTGCGCGATGCCGAGGAGGCCGACAGCATCGTCCAGCTGCGGCAGAATCAGGCGCAGGGCCTCTTGCGCGTGGGCACCTCGGTGGCGTTCGGGCGCCGCGTGGTGGTGCCGCTCGCGCTCGAATACATGCGCCGCCATCCGCAGGTGCAGCTCGACCTGAGCTTCGAGGACCGCTACGTCGACCTCGTCGCGCAGGGCATCGACGTGGCGATCCGCATGGGCAAGCTGGCCGATTCATCGCTGGGCGCGCGTTACCTCGGCACCAATCCCTGGGCCATGGTGGCCGCGCCCGGCTACCTGAAGAAGCACGGCACGCCCCGGCGTGCGAAGGACCTGAGCGCGCACGTGGCGCTGATCTACAGCAGCGTGGTCGGCGACGAGTTCTGGCGCATGCATACGCCCAAGGGCGAGGCTGTCACCGTACCGATGTCGGGCCGCTTCCGATCGAACAACCTGTCGGCCGTGCTGGCTGCCGCGCGCGACGGCCTGGGCATCGCGCTGATGCCGCGCTACGTGGCGAGCGAGTCGCTGGCCGCGGGCAAGGTGTGCGAGGTGCTCGCCGACCATGCCTTGCCCGAGCAGGAGATCCACGCCGTGTTTCCGTCGCCCAAGCTGGTGCCGGGGAAGGTGTCGGGCTTCGTGGCTTTTCTGCAGGGGCGGTTTGCGGAAGGGTGGTGGGGGGGGTGAGCGGAATGCGGGAGCCGAACGCAGAAGAAATACAAAAGCGACGCAGAGGTCGCAGAAGACACAAAAAGAATGTTCTTGGGTCCCCTTTTGCGACTTCTGCGAAACCTTTGCGACTTCTGCGTCCGGCTGCCCGCTCCCGCATTCCTCACACGGCCACGAACGCCCCGTGCAGCCCCAGCGGCAGCGCATACGGCAGCGTGGCCTGCGCGACCGGCCCCGCGCCGAGTGCATCGGCTGCGAAGCACGAGAGCAGCGTCTTCTGTTGGCCGAAGTCGAGCGCGGTGCCCAGCAGCCAGCCAGGGCCCCGGCCGTCGGGCACGAAAACATGCTCCTCCACCATCGCCTGCCGGCCATAGCTGTAGCGCTGGCTGCGGCCCGTTTCGACGTCGGTCAGCGCCACGGCGGTGAAGCCGGGCCGCTCGGGCACGGCGCCGGTCGCATGGACCACGCGGCGGTGGCGCAGGCCGGTGCGGCGCGGATCGATGCGCGGAAACTCGGCGTCGAACGGCAGCGTGGTCTGCGTGGCGCGGCCGGTGCCGAGGTCCAGCGTGGCGACCGTCAATTGCGGCGTCGGGCGTTTCACCCAGCGCGCGCGCATCAGCTCGCGACTCGTGGTGAACACGGTGGCGGCGGTGTCCGAGCGCACATAGTCGATGTGGATCCGCGCGCCGCCGGGCGCGTCCTCTTCCCAGGCATTGCCGACATGGAACAGGAAGCCCGCAGGCAGCTGCAGCGTGTGGCGACGCGACCAGTCCTGCTTGTCGACGACGAGCACGCGCATGCCGAGCTCGGGGCGCCAGACATGCGCATCGAGAAAGCTCGCACCGGCCTCCTTGCGTTGGGCGTCGTACACCAGCGGCGGCATCAGGAAGACGAGGTGCCGCGCGGTCACCGCGAAGTCGTGGACCATCGGCAGGTCGGGCACCGGGATCGCGTCGGCGCGGCGCAGCACACCGTCGGCCGCGAGCTCGTAGAGCACGAGCAGGTCCTGCCCCGCGCCGACGCCGAAGTTCCAGACCGTGCCGTCGGGGTCCACGCGCGGATGGGCCGAGAACGGCATGCCCGCGAAGTCGGGGCGCCATGTCTTCAGGCCCCGCGTGGCGAGCGTGCGCGGATCGAGCCGCGTGGCCGAGCCGCCTTCCCACAGCGCCAGCAGCTCGCCGGCGAGCGGCAGCACGCTGGTGTTGGCCACGTTCATGCTGTCGGGCGATGACGGCGGCGGCGCGCCCGGCGGCATCGTGCCGAAGGCCTCGGTGAGCCGACGGCCGGCTTGCAGCTCGGCCGTGCGCTTGCTCGTGGCGACGTAGCGGCCCTGGTGCCGCACTTCGCGGCCTTCGATCGTGAAGCGCTGCACCATGCCGTCGCCATCGAACCAGTGGTGGTAGCGCGCGCCGCCGAGGTCGTGGCCTGCGGGGCCGTTGCGAAACAGCGTGCCCGCGACCGCGTCGGGAAAGCGGCCGCGCACGGCGGCGCGCACCGGCGGCAGGTCGGCGGCCGGCGTGGCGAAGCCGGATTTCCATGCGGCGCCGGCGGCCTCGAATTCGGCCTGCCATCCGCCATCGGATGCCGCGGCGCGTGCAAGCGGGGCCAGCCAGGGGAGGGCGCCGGCCGCAGCGAGCAGGCGCAGGAGTTCGCGTCGTTGTGGCATGGACGGCACCTCAGCGCAGGTGGACCAGGGTCGACACGTCGGCGGCCTCGATCTGCAGCGCCGCGGCATCGAAGGCGGGCGCGCCGCGTTGGCCCTTGGCATCGTTCGAGAAGCCGTAGCGTTCGAGCGGCAGGCCCAGCGGGTTGGCGTCGAGCTTGCCGTTGCCGTTCTCGTCGGCAAACACGCGCAGCGCATAACGCCCTGGCGCGAGGTTCGCGAAGCGCAGCCGTGCCGTGCCGCCTTGCAGCGGCGCCGTCTGCGCAGCCACGGGCTTGCCGCTGCCCGCGAAGGCTTCGGCGCTGTCGTACAGCGCCACGTAGAGCGTGGCTGCGGCGGGCGGGCCATCGGCCACGCGCAGTTCCAGGTCGGCGGCCAGCGTGGCCAGCGGCGACAGGAGCAGGGCGGCGCACAGTGTGCGCGGGCGGGTGAGAAGGGAAAGTTGCATCGGATGACCTCGTGATGAGTGGAGGTCTCGACGATCGCGCAGCATGCGTTCGCTGCCCAGCGGAATGCGACGAAATGCAGGACGGGGTCGCAGGATGCGGGAGCGGACAGCCGAACGCAGAAGGAAGACAAAAGCTACGCAGAAGTCGCAGAAGAAAAACCGAAAAAAATCTTTGGTTTTCCTTCTGCGACTTCTGCGAGACCTTCGCGACCTCTGCGTTCGGCTGTCCGCTCCCGACGCCCCCCTCGGTCAATCCTTCGGCGGCACCTCGAGCTTCTCCGAAGCCACGAACAGGCTCCACGCCGCCATGAACAGCGCCGCGATCACGGGGCCGATCACGAAGCCGTTGATGCCGAAGATCGCAATGCCGCCGATGGTGGACAGCAGCACGATGTAGTCGGGCATCTGCGTGTCCTTGCCGACGAGCACCGGGCGCAGGATGTTGTCCACCAGCCCAATCACGAACACGCCGACGAAGATCAGCACGCCGCCTTGCCAGAAGTGCCCGGTGGCCAGGTAATACAGCGCCACCGGGCCCCAGATGAGCGCGGCGCCCACGGCCGGCAGCAGCGACAGGAACGCCATCAGCACCGCCCAGAGCATGGCCCCCTGCACCCCGAGGAATGCGAACGCCAGCCCGCCGATCGCGCCTTGCGTCACGGCCACGGCCACGTTGCCCTTGACCGTGGCGCGGATCACGGTGGTGAACTTGTTCAGCAGGTATTCGGTGTGCGGCTGCGCCAGCGGCACCGCGCGGCGCATGTTCGTGGACAGCGCCGCACCGTCGCGCACCAGGAAGTACAGCAGGTACAGCATCACGAAGAAGCTGACGAAAAATTCGAAGGTGTTCTGCCCGATGGTGAGCGCCTTGCCCGCGATGACCTGGCTGCCCTGTGCGGCACCCGCCGAGATGCGGGCCTGCCAGGCTTCGGTGTCCCCGAAGTTGAAGCGGTTGAAGATGTTCCACATCCATTGCGGCATCGCATTGAGGATCTGCTGGAAATACGCGGCAAAGTCGATCTGCCCCGAGCGGATCTTCTGCGTGACTTGTGCGGCCTCCTGCACCAGCGACACGCCGATCATCGCGAGCGGAAGAATCACGATGAACAGGCAGATCGCGAGCGTCGCGAGCGCGGCCGCGTTCTTGCGGCCCTTCATTTTCCCGAGCAGCCACTTGTAGAGCGGGGTGAACAGGATCGCCAGCGCCACGCCCCAGAGCACTGCGCCGAAGAAAGGCACCAGCACCCAGACGAAGGCGACCGTGACGAGTGCGAGCAGGGCGATGAAGCAGCCGCGCTGGAGTTGGGGTGTGTTCATACGTGAAACGGACTGTAGCCGAGCTCCGCGACGACCGGTGTCGGTCGTCGCCCCCATTTTGCAATGGGGGTGCTCAGCGCCGCACGCGGGCCGGCAGCGCGATCGGCGCCAGCGTGGCGCGCAGCCGGGACGGCGCGTCGGGCGCGGCGGGCGGCGTCACCTCGAGCGCGCGCTCGACGTTGCCGATGTGGTCGATCATGAGGCGGCGCGCCGCGTCGGTGTCGCCGGCCTCCAGCGCCGCGACGATCGCGCCATGCTCGGCGCACGACTGTCCGGCCTCGTGCTTCGACTGGTAGAGCGTGGCGGCCAGCGTGGTGCGGGCCGTCAGGTCGCGCAGCACGTCGACCAGCAGCTGGTGCCCCATCTGCTCGGCCAGGCAGACGTGGAAGTCCGCCAGCAGGAAGGCGCGTGTGGCGGCGTCGGCACCCTCGATGGCGCGTTGCTCGTCGACGATGTGCTCGCGCAGCTTGCGGATCGCCGCCTGCAGCGGCCGGCCCTCGCTCTCGGCCAGGATGCCGGCCTCGACGATGCGGCGGGCGGAGAACGCATCGCGCGCTTCCTCGGCCGAGGGTTCCACCACGTACCAGCCGCGGCGCGACTGCACCTCGACGAAGCCGCGCGCCTGCAGCTGCATCAGCGCCTCGCGCACCATGGTGCGGCTGACTGCGAAATTCTCGGCCAGCGCCTGCTCGCCGAGCCGCTCGCCCGGCGCGAGCTTCTGCGCCAGGATCGCTTCGACCACGCGCTCGGCGATCGCGGTGGGCGTGACGTCGTTGGCGGGCGCCATCGCGGGTCAGCGGACGACCGCGCCGGCGGTGGCGATCGGCGCGGCGGCGCTCGCGTCGTCGGCCGGCACCTCGTCGGGCACGTAGGTGCCGTCGAGCACCGCATGGGCGCGCTCGCGGTCGATGTCCCCCTCCCAGGCGGCCACGGCCACCGTGGCCACGCAGTTGCCGATCAGGTTGCCGAGCGCGCGCGCGATGCCCATGAACCAGTCCACCGAGAGCACCAGCACCAGGCCGATCGCCGGTATCGCGGGTATCGCATGCAGCGTGGCGGCCAGCACCACGATGGCCGAGCCCGGCACGCCGTGCGCGCCCTTCGAGGTGACCAGCGCGATCGCGAGGATCGCGAGCAGGTCGCCCATGCCGATCGGCGTGTTGGTGGCCTGCGCGATGAACACCGCCGCCAGCGTGATGTAGATCGAGAAGGCATCGAGGTTAAACGAATAGCCCGTGGGAATCACCAGGCCCACCGTCGAGTCGCGGATGCCCATGCGGCGCAGCTTGGCCATGATCTGCGGCAGCACGCTGTCCGACGAGGTGGTGGCGAACACGATCGCGAGCTCCTCGCGCAGGTAGCGCAGCAGCTTCCAGAGGCTGAAGCCCGAAATGCGCATGACCGCGCCGAGCACCACGAACACGAACACCAGCACCGCGCCATAGAACAGCGCCACCAGCATGCCGAGCTGCTTGAGCGAGCCGATGCCGTACTTGCCGACCGTGAAGGCGATGGCGCCCAGCACGCCGAGCGGCGCGAGCTTGATGATGATGCCCATGATCTTGAACAGCACCAGCGAGAGCGCGTCCACGACCACCGCCACCGGCTTGCCGCGCTCGCCGAGCAGTGCGAGCGCGCAGCCGAACAGCACCGCGAACAGCAGCACCTGCAGCACGTCGCCGGTGGCGAAGGCGGCGACCACCGTGGTCGGGATCAGCTTCATGAGGAACTCGACCGTGCCGCCGCTCGTGAGCTTGTCGGCGTTCGATGCGTAGGCGCTCAGCGCGGTCGCGTCGAGCTGGCCCGGATCGACGTTCATGCCCACGCCGGGCTCGAACACGAAGGCCAGCACCAGGCCCATGGCCAGCGCGATGGTGGTGAGCACCTCGAAGTAGATCAGCGCCTTCACGCCGACGCGGCCCACGCGCTTGAGGTCGCCGGCGCCGGCGATGCCGTGCACCACCACGCAGAACACCAGCACCGGAATGATCATCTTGATCAGCTTGATGAACGCGTCGCCAAGCGGCTTGAGCTTGACGGCGAATTCGGGCACGAGGAGGCCGGCCAGCACGCCGAGCACCAGCGCGATGACGACCTGGCCGAAGAGGGATCTGGCGAAGCGGGGCATGAAGGGCTCCTTCAGGGACGAACAGTGTTTGCATGCAAGACTTTCGGAACTTGCATACAAGGAATGTAGGCAAGACGGCCTTGGCGCATCAGAGGGTATTCCCGGCCGTTAGGACGCAGCGGGACTCGCGTCTCGCGATCGCAACGTTCCATGAAAACGCATATGAACGAAAGGGCGATTTAGCGGGATCGGCTTACATCTTTTTATAGAATGGGAATTGTTCTCGTTGCGATTGGCATTTGCCGGGGCGCGCTGGTTCACCAGCGTTGCACGCTTCGTGCCCGATTCGCCGTTTGCCGTGCTCTTCGCACGTTTCTTTTCCGCATCCTCGCCTTCATCCCACTCCATGCATTCGTCGACCGCTCCTTCCGCCCGCCCTGCCTTGCGCCTCGTTCCCACGCCGGTGGCGCGCCTGCTGCGCCAGGGGCTCGGCGTTTCGCTCGCCCTGGCCGCTGCCGGCGCCGCAGCGCAGACCGTGGCCACGGGTTCGCAGCAACTGCATGAAGTGACCGTGTTCGGCGAAGCCGAGGCCATCGGCGGGCTGCAGAAGACCTATTCGGGCGGCCAGTTCGCGCGCGGCGGCAGCCTGGGCATCCTGGGCATCACCGACCTGATGAACGTGCCGTTCAGCACCACCAACTACACCTCCGAGCTGATCCAGAACCAGCAGGCGCTGAGCGTGGCCGATGTGGTGATGAACGACGCGTCGGTGCGGCCGCTCACCTCGCGCGGCGGTTTCGGGGACGACTTCCAGATCCGCGGCTTCACCGTGCCCAACCAGGACATCGGCATCAATGGGCTGTTCGGCCTGGCGACGACGACGCGCGTGCCGCTCGAGATGGTCGAGCGGGTCGAGGTGCTCAAGGGCCCGGGCGCGCTGGCCAACGGCGTGCCGCCCACCGGCAGCGTGGGCGGCAGCATCAATGTGGTGACCAAGCGCGCGGCCGACGTGCCGCTCACCCGCCTGACCACCACCTACATGAGCCGCGCCCAGTTCGGCACGCACCTCGACGTGGGCCGCCGCTTCGGCGAAGAGAACCAGTGGGGCGTGCGCTTCAACGGCGTGCTGCGCGGCGGCGAAGGCAACATCGACAACGGCAAGCAGGAGCTCGGCCTCGGCTCGCTGGGCCTGGACTACCTCGGCACGCGGCTGCGCTGGTCGCTCGATGCGGTCGCCAGCAAGGGCGACACGCGCGAATTTCGGCCGCAGACCAGCTTCGCGGCCGGCGTGACGCAGATCCCCGAGCCGCCGTCGGCGCGCCTGAACTTCTATCCCGGCACGCGGCTGGAAGACAACACGAAGACGGTGATCTCGCGCGCCGAGTACGACATCAACGACAGCACCACCCTCTACGGCAGCGTCGGCTACACCGACTTCGACTACATGCAGGTGTTCCCGAGCGGCCGGCCGGACGCGCTCGGCAACTTCAGAGTCTCGAACGCCTACTACGACTTCTTCAGCAAGAGCACCGCGGCCGATGCCGGCGTGCGCACCCGCTTCAAGACCGGCAGCGTGGCCCACACGCTCGCGCTCGGCGTGAACCTGCTCGACCAGGAGTCGGGCTTCTTCTACGCGCAGTCGGCGCGCACGAACCCGTCGAGCCTGTACTTCCCCGCGCCGCTGCCGCCCGTGACGGTGCCGCGCACCGCGCCCGTGAAATCGGGCGAACTCAAGCAGACGAGCGTGGTGCTGGCCGACACGATGTCCTTCGCGAACGACCGCTTCCTGGTCACGCTGGGCGTGCGCGACCAGACCATCGAGCAGGAGAACTTCTCGCAGACCACGGGCGCTTCGACGAGCCGGTACAAGGCAAGTTCGGTCACCCCGCTCGCCGGGCTGGTGTTCAAGCCGGTGAGCAATGTCTCGCTCTACACCAACTACACCGCCGGCCTCACGCGCGGCGGCACCGCCGGCCCGGGCACCGCCAACGTCGGCGAAACCTTCGCGCCGCAGAAGTCGAAGCAGTACGAAGCCGGCGTCAAGGTCGACTGGGGCCAACTGACCACCCAGGCCGCGATCTACCAGATCACCCGCCCGAACAGCATGACCGACCCGGCCACCAACGTCTACAGCTTCGGTGGCGAGCAGCGCAACCGCGGCCTCGAGTTCACCGCCTACGGCGAGATCCAGCGTGGCCTGCGCGTGATGGCCAGCGCGGCGTTCAACGACGCCAAGCTCACGCGCACCGCAGGCGGCGTCAACCAGGGCAACGATGCGGCCGGCGTGCCCGACCGCACCTTCAACCTCGGCCTCGACTGGGACCTGCCGGGCGTGCCGGGCCTGAGCCTGAACGGCCGCGTGATCCACACCTCGTCGGTGTACGCGGACGCCGCCAACCTGCTGCACGTTCCCGCCTGGACGCGGCTGGACATCGGCGCGCGCTACGCCACCAAGGTGGCGAACAAGCCCGTGACCTTCCGTGCCAACCTCGAGAACGTGTTCGACAAGAACTACTGGGTCACCAGCACCTATGTCACCGTGGGCGCGCCGCGCACGCTGATGCTGTCGGCGTCGATCGATTTCTGACGCGCGGGCGATGAATGCGATGCGCTGGCAAGCCCGCGGCGTCGGTCCGTTGATCTCGCGCATCGTGGCCGCCGTGTTCGGCGGCTACGCGTTGGCCGCGCTCGCGAGCGTGGCCACCGTCGCGCTGCCTGTGAGCCCGACGCAGGGCGTGCTCGCGGGCATGCTGCTGAGCTTCATCGTCTACGCGGGCGCGGTGGTCTGGGTGTTCGCGGTGCGCAGCGCGCGCCGCGCCTGGGCCGGCCTGTTGCTGGCCGCCGCTGTGCTCGCGATCCCCGCCTGGACCGTCTGGTCCGCCAGCCCCGCGCCCTGAGTGACCATGCCGAACGAATCCCTCGCGCCGCAGAAAGCACCCGGCATCCGCCAGACGATGTCCGATCTGCACATCTGGGTCGGGCTGCTGCTCGGCTGGGTGCTCTACGCGATGTTCCTCACCGGCACGGTGAGCTACTTCAAGGACGAACTCTCGCAGTGGATGCGGCCCGAGCTGCCGCACCAGGCGCAGGTGCCCGATGCCGCCGCCGTGGCGCAACGCGTGGCCGATGCGCTGGCCCTCGCCGCGCCCGGCAGCCCGCAGTGGAGCATGCGCATGCCCGATGCGCGCAACAACAGCGTCGACGTGTTCTGGCGCGATGCACAGCGCGGGCCCGGGCGACGCAGTTTCAGCCAGGCGCACCTCGACCCCGCGACCGGCGCGAAGATCGCCGCGCGCGAGACGATGGGGGGCGACTTTTTCTACCGCTTCCACTTCCAGTTCCACTACATGCCGGTGCCGTGGGGCCGCTGGCTCGCGGGGCTGGCCGCGATGTTCATGCTGGTGGCGATCGTGAGCGGCGTCATCACGCACAAGAAGATTTTTATCGACTTCTTCACCTTCCGCTGGGGCAAGGGGCAGCGCTCGTGGCTCGACGCGCACAACGCGCTGTCGGTGTTCGGGCTGCCTTTCCACCTGATGATCACCTACACGGGGCTCGTCACGCTGATGGCGATGTACATGCCGTGGGGCCAGCAGGCGGCGATCAAGACGCCGGCCGAGCGGCAGCAGCTGTCGGCCGAATTGCGCGCCTTCCTGCCGCCCGGCAAACCCAGCGGCAACGCGGCGCCGCTGGCGCCGGTCGATGCCATGGTGCGCCAGGCGCAGGCCGCCTGGGGCCAGGGCAACGTCGGCCGGGTCGCGATCACGCATCCGGGCGACGCGGCGTCGCGCGTGGCCGTGTCGCGCGGCGACGAAGGCCGCGTGTCGATGAGCCCGCGCTACATGCTGTTCGAGGGCAGCACGGGCCGGCTGCTCGAAACCCGCGACAGCGTCGGTCCTGCGGCCGAGACGCGAGGCGTTCTGTATGCGCTGCACCTGGGGCGGTTCAGCGACCTCGCCTTGCGCTGGCTCTACTTCATCGTCAGCCTTGCAGGCACCGCCATGGTGGGTACCGGCCTCGTCATGTGGACGGTCAAGCGCCGCGTGAAGCTCGCCGACCCGGCCCGGCCGCATTTCGGCTTCTGGCTGGTGGAACGCCTGAACATCGCGTCCATCGCGGGGCTGTCGCTCGCCATGGCTGGCTTCCTCTGGGCCAACCGGCTGCTGCCGGTGCAGCTTCCACAGCGCGGCGAGTGGGAGGTGCATCTGTTCTTCATCGTCTGGGGCGCCGCGCTGCTGCATGCGCTGATGCGCCCCGCGAAGCGGGCCTGGCTCGAGCAGCTTTGGGCCGCGGCGGCGGCGCTGGCACTGCTGCCGGTGCTCGGCGCATTCGCTACGGACCGGCCGTTGTGGCAGAGCCTCGCCGAGGGTGACTGGGTGTTCGCGGGCATCGACATGGCGCTCTGGGTACTGGCCGTGCTGCATGCCGCGCTCGCGGTGCGCACCGCGCGCCACCGCGGGCGTGCGCCGGCCGGCCAGCGTGCCGCGGCGCCGCGTGCGGGGCAGCAGCGCATCGGCGATCCCGCATGACACACGTGCTGATGCTGCTGTCGAGCGTGGCGGGCTTCGCGGCACTGGCGCTCGCGACCGAGCGCCAGCAGGAGGCGTTGTTCGGCGGCGCGCTGTCAACCAGGGCCACGCGCATGCTCCGGATCGCGGGCTGGGTGCTGCTCGCTGTGTGCCTCGCGGTGGCCGTCGCGCATGGGGGCTGGGGCCTCGGCCTCGTCGTGTACAGCGGATACACCAGCCTGGCCGCGGGGCTCGTGTACATCGCACTGGTTGCGGCCGCGCGGCGGCCACCCCGGCCCTGGCGCTAGAAGACGGGCACGCGCCCGCGCCGCTCAGGCCACCACCACCCGGTCGCGTCCTTGCGCCTTGGCCCGGTACAGCGCCTCGTCGGCGCGCCCGAGCATGTCGTCGATGCCGGTGCCCGGCCGGTGCAGCGCCACGCCGATGCTGACCGTCACGTTGCCGACGGCGGCCAGCGCAGAGTCGGCAGCAAAGCCGCCGCGCGCGCTCGCATGCAGGCGCGACGCCAGCTCTGCGGCCTCGGCGGGCGCGGCATCGGGCAGCAGCACCACGAACTCCTCGCCGCCATAGCGCCCGAGCAGCCCGTTGCCGCCGAGCGCATGCTGCATGCGCGCGACCACTTCGCGCAGCACGGCATCGCCGGTCTGGTGGCCGAAGCGGTCGTTCACCGGCTTGAAGTGGTCGACGTCGATCATCATCAGCACCATCGCCTTCGGCTTTGCGCCGCCCGTGCGCCCCGCCACGGCCAATTGCGCTGCGCAGGCCTCCAGCAGCGCGCGGCGATTGAGCACGCCGGTCAGCGGATCGCGCGTGGCCAGGAACTGGAACTCCGAGCGCATGCGGTCGGTCGCCATCAAGATGGCCGCGATGGTCAGCAGCAGCACGGTGAAGGAATACATCGAGATGTAGAGCGACTGCAGCCAGGTCGCGTCCATCAGGCTGCTGCCGGCCATGCCCACGAGCACAGAAACCAGGCGCGCCGCCGCGACCGCGGCCTGCAGCAGCAGCAGCCCGGTCATCAACCGCATGCCGAACACGCGGCCGCGATGGCGGATGTAGAGGCGGGCGTGCGTGAAGAACAGCGCCGCCACCAGCGCGGTGACGACCAGCAGCCGGGCCTCGTAGTCGGGCTGGACGGCGCTGAACCAGAAAAGCAGCACGCCCATCAGCAGGTTGATCACCGTCCAGGCCCGCGTGTCGCTGCGCGCGAGCAGGAACTGCTGGCTGCCCGCGTAGTAGAGGATGCAGGCGTGGAACAGCACCATGTTGGCCAGCACGATGGTGAAGAAGTCGGGGATCACGTCGCGCGCCGCAAACAGCATCGTGCTGGCGAATGCCACCATCGGCGCCCAGGCCCATTCGCGCAGCCCGCGGATCGTGGCCGGGTAGGCGCGCCGCATGAAGAAGACGACCACCGACATCACCATGCCCATGAGGCCGGCCAGCATGATGACGGACCGGGGATCGAGGACGGAAGGCAACGCACCCATGGGCCTGGATTCTGCCTTGGCCGGGGCTCGGATTTTCAGGGGGATGGCGCTAGCATGGGCCGATGCGAACACTTTCACTTCCGGGCGGTGGCGAGATGCCGGTGCTGGGCCTGGGCACCTGGCGCATGGGCGAGGTGGCGAGCCGGCGTGCGGCCGAAGTGGCCGCGGTGCGCGAGGCCATCGCGATGGGCTGGCGCCTGATCGACACCGCCGAGATGTACGGCGAAGGCGGTGCCGAGACCGTGCTGGGCCAGGCCCTGGCCGAGGCGCTGCGCGCCAACGAGGTGCGGCGCGACGAGCTCTTCATCGTGAGCAAGGTCTACCCCCACAACGCCAGCCGCCGCGGCACGCCCGAGGCCTGCGCGCGCAGCCTGCAGCGCCTGGGGCTGGACACGATCGACCTGTATCTGCTGCACTGGCGCGGCAGCCACCCGCTGGCCGAGACGGTGGAGGCGATGCAGTCGCTGGTCGCCAGCGGACGCATCGTGCGTTGGGGCGTGAGCAACTTCGATACCGACGACATGCAGGAACTCGCGCCGCTGGTGCGCGGCGGCCCGCCATGTGCGGCCAACCAGGTGTACTTGTCGCTTGGCGAGCGTGGTCCCGAATTCGACCTCTTGCCCTGGCTGCGTGAGCGCGGCATGCCGCTGATGGCCTACAGCCCGATCGACCAGGGCGCGCTGGCCGGCGACAAGGCGTTGGCCGAACTCGCGGCGCGCCTGAACGTCACCGCGGCGCAGCTCGCGCTGGCGGCGGTCGTCGCCAGGCCGGGCGTGGCTGCCATCCCGAAGGCGGTGCGGAGTGCCCACCTGAAAGACAACCTCGCAGCCGCCGACCTGGTGCTCGATGCCGAGGTGCTGGCCGAACTCGACCGGCTGTATCCGCCGCCGCGTGGGAAGCGGGCATTGGCAATGATCTGAGGCTGTCGAAAGC
>CAMLCW010000077.1 GCA_946478645.1 uncultured Variovorax sp. | reverse complement strand
GACCGACGACTCGACCTTGGCCAGGAAGGCCGGCAGCTTCTGCGTCTGCACGATGAGGTCGTCCACGGCCCGCTCGACGGCCTGGTCGAACGGCATGGCCCCGGCCGGCGGCGGCCGGTGCGCGCAGGCAGCGCACAGCAGCACGGCCGCGGCGGCGAGCGCCCAGGCGCGCAGCGCCGAACGGATCGTCGATAGGTTCTTCATCATCAGCATTGGCTCCTCAAGATCTTCATGTCCTCGTCCGACAGCGGCTCACCCACCGCCGCGCGCATGTTGATGTCGGTGCAGCGCCGCGACGGCGGCGGCTTCCTGGCCAGCTCCAGCGGAGCCGGCGGGTTCTGCGCCGTCTCGGCTGCGGCTTGCGGCCTGGACCTCGGCCTGGGCGCCGGCCTCGGTGCGGCAGCTGCCGGCCTGGCGGCCGGCGCTTCGGCCGCGCTGGCCGGCGGCGCCTTGACGGCGAGGCACGGGGTGCGGCAAGGCTTCGCATCGGCCGCCGCCGAGGGCACGCCACCGCACAGCGCCGTCACCATCGCGATCGGCGCCATGGCGAGAAACCGCGAAGACCGCGCCTGGTGAGTCATCTGCGAATAAATGTAAATCGACAGGCGCGCTGCGCCATCTCGCCAAATGGCCACCCTGCCGAACGGCATAGGCGCGCTTCAGGGCAGCCGGGGCGCCAGCGTCATCACGAGCATGAGCGTGGCGAGCGCCAGCGCGGTCGACATCGCCACGCTGGCGGTGACGAGGTCTTCGGAGGTCCGGTAGCGCTGCGAGAAGAGGAACACGTTGGCGCCGATCGGCAGCGCCGCCGCCACCACCATCACCGTGAGCGGCATGCCGCGCACGCCCAGCAGCAGGCCGATGCCCGCCACGAGCAGCGGATGCAGCAGGTTCTTCACGAGCGCCTGCGCCGTCGCGCCGCGCCAGTGCCGGCCGATCGGCGTCAGCGCCACCGTAATGCCCACCATCACGAGCGCCACCGGCCCGAAGGCCTGCCCGAGCAGCTGGATCGGCTTGTCGATGGCCTCGGGCATCGCGAGCCCGGTCTGCGCGAACAGCAGGCCCGCGATGATCGGGATCGGCACCGGATGGAAGATGGCGTTGCGCAGCGCGCGCAGCACCGTGCCGGCCATCGAGCGCTGCGGCTGCGCGCCGCCCGCGCCTGCCGCCTGCTCGCGCGCCACCGCGAGTTCGAGCACCACGGTCGCGCTGGTCAGTAGCACCAGCGAATGCAGCGAGATCAGCGTGAGCAGCACCACCATGCCCGGGGCGCCATAGGCCAGGCCGATCAATGGAATGCCGATCATCACGGTGTTGCTGTAGGTATTGGCCAGCGCAATGACCGCGGCCGAGCGGTTGAAGCCGCGCAGCGCGAGCGTGCCCGCGAACAGCAGGCCCGAGGCGATGAAATACGCGGCCACCGGCTTGAGGCTCAGTTCTTCGACGCGCACCGTGCTCATCGCACGGAACAGCAGTGCCGGCGCGAGCAGCAGGAAGATCAGGTTGGAGAGGTCCTTGACGGCCGCGCCGCCGATCCAGCGGCGCTTGCCGGCAAGGTAGCCTGCGCCGATCAAGAGCACGACCGGCAGCAGCGAAGAGATGACGAAGGAATTCACCGGCCGAGGATAGCCGAGCGCCTGCGTCAGAAGGTCGCGCGCAACCCCACCTTGAGCGAACGGCCCGGCAGCGGTGCGTTCGGATAGACCGTGGTGGTCAGGATCGATGTCGGGCTGTAGGCCAGCTTGTCGGTGATGTTGTCGATGCGCGCATACCAGGTGAGGCTCACGCGCTCGACCTTCATGCGATAGGCGATCGATGCGTTCCACAGCGTGAAGGCATCGGTCTGGCGCGCGCCCACGCCCGGCACGCGGCGCTGGGCCGCGTTGTGGTCGAAGCCGAGGCGCGCGCTCCACGGGCCATTGCCATAGGCCAGCGTGGCGCCCAGTCGCAGCGGCGCAATGCGCGGCAGCGGCTCGCCGGTGTCGAGGTTCCTCGCGCGCACGATGTCGCCGCGCCATTCGAGGTCGAGCGTGCCGGCGTCGGCCATGCGCGCAAACCCGTCGGCGCCCAGCAGGCGAAGGTTGCCGCTCGCCTCGATGCCGGTGAAGCGCGCGCGCACGCCGGTGTAGCGGTATTCGGCCAGCGTGTCCGCCGCCTCCGGGTCGGTCACCACTTCGCCTTCCTCATCGAGCGTGCGGCCCGAGGCGGTCAGGCCGATGTAGTTGCGAAAGCGCGTGACGTAGGCATTGACGCGCGCGGTGTTGGCCCCCGACTTCCATTGCGCGCCGATGTCGAAGCCGGTCGAACGTTCCTTGTCGAGCGCCGGGTTGCCGACTTCCCAGGCCACCGTGGCCACGTGGGGACCGTTGGCCAGCATCTCGTAGTCCTTCGGCGCCCGCTCGGTGTAGGCGAGGTTCGAGGTCAGCTGCCATTGCGGCGTCAGGTTCACCAGCGCACCGATGGCCGCACTGTGCGGATCGAAGCTGCGCTCGCCGATGGCGAAGCGCGTGACCGACGGATCGTCGGGATAGCCGAACGACGCGACGCGGACCCGCTCAGTGCGGGCGCCGAAGCTCAGGCGGCCCCACGAGGTGCCGAGTTCCTCGTGCAGGAACAACGCATCCGCGCGCGTGCGGCTGTGCGGCGCGAAGGCTTCCGCGCCGTCCGCGGCGAAGCGGCTGCGTTCGCTGCTGAACCCGACCAGGCCCTCGAGGTTGCCGATCTTGCGGTGGCGCGCCTCGATGCGCAGCTCGTTGCCGACATTCGAGAACGTGGTGCCCGCCTCGCGCCCTTCGAACTCGGTGTGGCGATAGTCCGTGTGGCTGAGCTTGGCACGCACGCTGCTGATGAAGCCGCCCGGGCGCCATTCGCCCTCGAGCGCCTGGCGGTCGGACTTCATGCCGATGCTCACGTCGTCCTCGGCCACGGTACCGTAGTGGCTGCGGTAGGTGCTGGCCGAGGCGCCGATCCAGCCCTGGTCGAAGAACAGCGTGCCGCCGAGGGCGCCGCCGTGCGCTTCATTGGCCGAATTGCAGATCTTGCGCGCGAGCCCCGGGCGTCCGGGCTTGGTGCATTCGAGCTCGATCGGCACCGAGGTGTCCTTCGCATCGCGGTTGAACGCATCGACGTGCAGCGCGAAGCGGCCGTTGCCGCCCTCGAGCAGCACGCCGCCGTTCTTCTCCCTGTTGCCGCTCGAATAGCCCAGGTCGGCGCGGCCGGCGAAACCGTCGACCGGCTCGGACGGGATGCGGTTGTCGATCACGTTGACGACACCGCCGACCGCGCTGCCGCCGTACTGCAGCGCGGACGGCCCGCGCAGCACCTCGACGCGCTCGGTGACCAGCGCGTCGACCGGCACCGCGTGGTCGTAGCTCAGCGACGAGGCGTCGAGCGCGCCGCCGCCGTTCTGCAGGATGCGGATGCGGTCGCCGTCGAGCCCGCGGATGATCGGCCGGCTCGCATTCGGGCCGAAGTAGCTGCTGCTCACGCCGGGCAGCGTGTCGAGCGTCTGCCCGAGCGTCGACTCGGCGCGCATCAGCAGCCGGTCACCCGAGAGCGTGGCGGTGGGCGCGATCAAGTCGGTCGCGCCGAGCGGATTGCCGGTGACGGCGATCTCGGGCAGGCTCGCCGCCGAGGTGGCCTCGGCAGTGGAAGGGACGGCGGTCTGGGCCAGGGCGGCCAGCGACGCAAGCGAAAGCACGGCAGCGCCGATGGCGTTGCGACGGAAATTGAAAATCATGATGAGCACTCGTTGAACCAAGGGGCGACCTGCCGCCGCCCGCAAGCTGCGGGGGCAACGGTCGAACACGGAGGGATTCAGCGAGCGGAAGGCGGGCCGCGGGCGTCGAACAGCGCGACCCAGCGCGCAAGGGCCTCGCCCTGCAGCCAGGCGAAGGTGGCCGAGGGCAGCAGCACGGGCAGCACCAGCATTGGCACGCCGGGCATGCCCGCACCGTGCGAGAGCTGGTCGTAGAGCCGGCAATCGGCGTCCGAATGGTCGCCGAACAGCTTGGCGAGTCCATCCGGCGCGTTCACGTCATCGTGGTGGTGGTGGTGGTCGAGCCCGGCGTGCGCGACCGCCGTTGCCTTCGTTTGCGCCAGGCCCGGCACGTGCAGCGAGCGGTGCACCAGCCCGAGCGAGCCCGCGAACCACAGCGCCACCACCAGCAATGCGGCGAGCATGCGCGCCGGCGAGGCTGGGCGGCACAGGGCTGGGCGAGCGAAGTACACGGAAAGGGAGCGGCCAATAAAAAAGGAACCCGATATTGTCGCGGGTTGACGGACCGTATCGGGGTCACTACATTACTAACCCGCGAGTCATTAAAACCATGCCCAGTCCCCGCTCCCTTGCCGACAAGATCTGCCCGGTGCGCGCCAAGCGCGAACGCCGCAAGGAAGCGCGCCCGGGCGAACTGCTCGCCGCGGCGCTCGCCCTGTTCGTCGAGAAGGGGTTCGCGGCCACCCGCTCGGAGGAAGTCGCGGCGCGCGCAGGGGTCTCCAAGGGCACCCTCTTCCTCTATTTCCCGAGCAAGGAAGAGCTCTTCAAGGCCGTCGTGGTCGAAAACCTCAGCGGCCGTTTCTCCGAGTGGAACCAGGAGTTCGAGGCCTTCGAGGGCACGACCTCCGAGATGCTGCGCTACTGCATGCGCGTGTGGTGGGAGCGGGTCGGCATGACCAAGGCGTCGGGCCTGACCAAGCTCATGATGAGCGAGGGCGCCAATTTTCCCGAGCTGGCCGAGTTCTATCGCAAGGAAGTGGTCCGCCCGGGCCACCAGCTGCTGCGGCGCATCCTGCAGCGCGGTGTCGACAGCGGCGAGTTCGCGCCGATGGACGTCGACCACGCGATCTATGCGGTGGTGGCGCCCATGGTCTTCCTGATGCTCTGGAAGCACTCCGCGATGGTCTGCGTCGACGGCCAGGCCGCGCTCGACCCCGAGAAGTTCATCGAAACCCAGGCCGAGACGGTGCTCCACGGCCTCGTGCGGCGGGCGGACGCCGGCCGCGCCACCTAAAATTGAAGGTTTGTCCTGAGCCCCACAAGGAAAAGCCTGCCATGAACACCACCCCCGACCTCGAGCGCCTGCGCTTCAACATGATCGAACAGCAGATCCGGCCCTGGGATGTGCTGGACCTGGAGATCCTCGACCTGCTCGCCGCCATCCGGCGCGAGGACTACGTGCCGCCCGCGCACCGCGGCCTCGCCTTCTTCGACATGGAGATCCCGCTCGGCGACGGCAGCGTGCCGGGCCAGGTCATGCTCTCGCCCAAGGTCGAGGCCCGCATGCTGCAGGATCTGAAGGTGCAGAAGCACGAGTCCGTGCTCGAGATCGGTACCGGCTCGGGCTTCATGGCCGCCCTGCTTGCGCAACGCGCGGCCCAGGTGCTGACGCTCGAGATCGACCCGGTGCTCGCTGCCCGCGCCGCCGAGACGCTGCGCCAGAACGGCGTTGCCAACGTCGAGGTGCGCCATGCCGACGGCGCGGTGCCGCTGCCCAGCGGGCCGAGCTTCGACGTGATCGTGCTCAGCGGTTCGGTCGCGCGCATTCCGCAGAACCTGCTCGGCTCGCTCAAGGTGGGCGGCCGCCTCGGCGCCATCGTGGGCGAGGAACCGATGATGCGCGCGCATTTCGTCACGCGCACCAGCGAGAGCAAGTGGGACACGGTCCAGCCCTGGGACACGGTGGCGCCGCGCCTGCTGAATTTCCCCGAGCCTTCGCGGTTCTCGTTCTGAACGGCAGGCTGACTCAATGATCGACCAAGTCCGCCCCGCCGAGCTGGCCGCCTGGTTCGCGCAGAACCCCGATGCGCCCGCTGTGCTGCTCGACGTGCGCGAGCCCTGGGAGCTGCAGACCGCGAGCGTCGCGCCGCAAGGCTTCACGCTCGTCGCCATTCCGATGAACGAGGTTCCCGCGCGGGCCTCCGAACTCGACCCCGGCCAGCGCATCGCCTGCCTCTGCCACCACGGTGCACGCAGCCAGCGCGTGGCCGCGTTCCTGAGCCAGAACGGCTTTGCCGAGCTCGCCAACGTGGCGGGCGGCATCGACGCCTGGTCGGCGCAGCACGATCCGTCGGTGCCGCGCTACTGACCGACCGATATTTTCTTCAAGGACGTTCAATGCCCGCCAGGCCCAGGCTCCTGCCTCTTTCCGCAGCACTCGCATCTCTCTTTGCCACGCTGCTCGCACTGCCGGCCCAGGGCCAGACGCTGAACGAACTCTACGAATCCGCACGCGGCTTCGATGCTTCCTACCAAGGCGCGCGCGCACAGTACGAAGCGAACGTCGCGCGCGCCGCGCAGGCGAGGGCCGGCATCCTTCCCGCCGTCGGGCTCACGGCCGGCGTGAACCGCAGCAGCCTCGACATCGACACGCTCACCGGTGCCGGCCGCGGCACCACCACACCGCGCGACTTCAGCACGCAGAACATCGGCATCAACGCCACGCAGCCGCTCTACCGGCCCGCAGCCTGGGCCACCTACGAGCAGGGCAAGCGCCAGGCCGAAATCGCCGAGGCCGTGTTCACGCAGGCCGAGCAGGACCTGATCGTGCGCGTGAGCCAGGCCTACTTCGACGTGCTGGCGAGCCAGGACACCCTTGCGCTGGTGCGTGCGCAGAAAGCCGCCGTGGCCGAACAGCTTGCATCGGCGAAGCGCAATTTCGAAGTCGGCACCTCGACCATCACCGACACGCGCGAGGCGCAGGCACGCTACGACCTCGTCATCGCGCAGGAGATCGCGGCCGAGAACGACCTGGAGGTGAAGAAGGTGGTGCTCGACCAGCTCGTCGGCCGCCCGGGCAGCGTGCCGGTGCCGCTCGCGCAGCCCGTGGTGCTGCCGACCGCCACGCCTGCCAACATCGATGCCTGGGTGGCCCAGGCCGATGCCGCCCATCCCGCGATCCGCCAGGCGCAGCTCGGCATCGACGTGGCCGGGCTGGAGACAGAGAAGGCCAAGGCGGGCCACAAACCCACGCTCGATGCCAACCTGGGCTACAACATCACGCGCAACCCCGACGGCACCAGCACCAGCACCGTGGGCACGCGCATCAACGCCGCGACAGTCGGCGTGGTGTTCAACCTGCCGTTGTTCGCGGGCTTCGCCACCGAGAACCGCATCAAGGAAACGCTCGCGCTCGAGGACCAGTCACGCAGCGTGCTCGAAGGCACGCGCCGCAGCGTGGCGCAGGCCACGCGCGCGGCCTATCTCGGACTCGTGTCGGGCGCCGGGCAGGTCAAGGCGCTCGAAGCCGCCGAGGCTTCGAGCCAGAGCGCGCTCGATGCCAACCGGCTCGGCTACCAGGTGGGCGTGCGCATCAACATCGACGTGCTCAATTCACAGAGCCAGCTGTTCCAGACCAAGCGCGACCTGGCGCAGGCGCGCTATAACGTGCTGCTGGGGCACCTGAAGCTGCGGCAGGCGAACGGCACGCTGACGGTGGACGACCTCAACGCCATCAACGCCACGCTCTCGAAGAACGGCAGCACACCCGCAGCACCGCCTTCGGGCGGCGAGCCGGCGCCGGACGCGGCGCCTTCCACGCGTGTCGCGCCGCCGCGCATTCCGGTGGTGCCACCGGTGCCGGTACAGCCCTTCAATCCGCCGCCGCCCGCCATTCCCACGGCGCCGCCGCCGCCGGTGATCTTGAATCCCCCGGTGCGCTGACACGACGGCGCACCCGTCGGCTGTCAGGCGCGTGCGGCCGACGGGGCGAGGCCTTGTGCCCAGCGCAGCGCTTACGCGGTCGCGAGAGCGTCGACCACCTTGCGAAGCAGCTCGGCGACGTTGCCGTAGTTCTCGTCCACGAACTCCTGCAGTTGATCCTGCACCGAGGTCGCGGTCGAGGTACCCACGAGCTTCTCGAGCATCGCGTCGAGGGTGGCTTCATTGCAGAGCATCGTGCCCAGCGACGAGTATCCGCTCGCATTGCCGAGCCGCACGTCCTCGGCCACGATCGTGCTGTCGTCCGTCAGCGTGGCGCTCGACTGGGTGTGCAGCCGCCAGCTGTCGTCGATGCTCGTGGCCGCCTCGGTGGCGATCGCGGTGATGCCGTGCTCGTCCAGGGTCTGGATCTCACCGGTCTCCACCATGGCGTCGCCATCATCCACCCACACCGCGATGCCGGCCAGTTCATCGCCCGTGAGCGATCCGTTGCCGTCCATGTCGAAGGTCATCAGCTTCGCATGGCCGCTGGCGTAGGTGTCCCCTTCGTTGCCGAACAGGCGCGTGCCGTTCATGTCGGTCTCGGCCATGCCGTCGCGGTTGTCGACCAGCAGGCCGTCGCCCATGCCGTCGAGCCACTTGACCTTCTCCGACCAGCCGTCGCCGTCCATGTCGAACCAGGCGGTGCCGCCCGACGACCACGAACCCCAATAGGACCAGGAAGACCAAGAGGACCACGACGAACCGCCGGCACCCATGCCAATCGCACCATCACCGTTCAGGTCGAGCACGATGGCGCTGGCGAGCGGATCCGCATCCTGGCCGTAGCCCCAGCCGGAGTTCCACCAGCTGTTGCTTCCACCGTAGGAATTGCCGTAGCCATAGCCGTTGTAGTAAGAGCCGTAGCCATACCCGTAGCTGTAGGGGCTGTACGAGTCATAGTAGCCGTAGTAGTCCGAGTAATCGTAGTAGCTGTACGGGCTGTAGTAAGAGCTGTAATAGGAACGCATGATTTTTCGATGTGTGACAGTGAATTGAACTCAATGACCTGAGCGTCGGCACCGCTCTCGCGTGCACCGCGCACGTGGGGTAACCGCATCCTGCGAGCCTGGCCCGCAGGAGCGGGTCGCGGGCCGAAGTCGATGGCGGCTGCCATCAGCAGTGCCGTGGCGAACCAGCCTCCCGGCCCGGCCGCTCACGCAGATGGGCGCATGGCGCAGCGCCCCGCACTGACTTGTCTTTTTATGAACGTCGGATTCCTCCTTTCTGCAGAAGGAGCCGCAGTCCTCGAAGGCTGCGACCCTGCTTCCTCGCATCAACTCAAGGTAATTTCACCAGCCGCGTGCGCGGCCAGCACCTTGCGCAGCAGTTCGGCGGCGTCGCCTTGGCCGTCCACCATGGAGGCCTGCGCCTGCGCCCCCGGCTGCGGCGCAGATGCGCCCAGCAACATGTCGAGCGCACCCTCGTCGGCTATGAGCGCGGAGAGGTCCGGCAGTTCGCCGACCTTGACAAACCAAACGTCCTCTGTCATCAGCGTGCTTCCGTCCGTGCGCGTCGCGGTGGATTCCATGTGCGCGCGGCCCTCATCGTCGTTGGTCAGCGTCATCTCGGTGGAGATCTCAACGATGCCGTGCTCGGCAAGTGTCTGGATCTCACCGTCCTGCACCAAGGCGTCCCCGTCGTCCAGCCAGAGCTCGAGACCGTCCAGTTCCTTGCCCGAAAGCTCAGCGTCCCCGTTGGTGTCAAAAAGCTCCATCCGGATGTAGCCGTGCTCATACTTTCCGCCGAGGTCGCCGAACAGCCTGTCGCCGTCCATGTCGGTCGCGGCGAGGCCATCGCGGTTGTCGATCAGGATGCCGTCGCCCGAGCCGTCATACCATTCGATGACATCGAGCGTGCCATTGGCGTCGATGTCGAAATAGACAGTGCGGCCAAGTTCGGCAGCGGGATCCTTGTCGATCGACCCCGTTGCGCCGGTGACACCAATGATGCCGTCGCTGTTCAGGTCGAGCGCGACCGGATTGGTGAAGTTGCCGCCGCCTGCGAAGGTTTCGCCCAGGGCATCGGGCCCAGTGGTAGCGTCCCAGCTCGAGCCGACATAGTCGTAGAAATCGAAGCCGCCATCCGTATCGGATCCGTAATTTCCGCCCGAGCCAGATGAGCTGCTACCCCATCCGTAACCATTGTTCGGTGTGTCGTGATTGGTGTAGCCCGGAAGCGGGCCGCTGGGGGAATCGAATTCATCATAAGGATTCCACCAGATAGCGTTGTACTGACCTTGCGAGCTCAAGCTCTCAAACGCTGATGAACTCAGCGTCGACGAGTTGTAGCCGTAATCGTCCCAACCGTTCCAGTACGATCCGTATTCCTCTCCTCGGTCGACAGCGTCTTCGTACGAGTAGTAACTGCTGGAGTCGTCCCAGTCGTCCCACGACGAGCCGTACGAATCGTCGGACTCCCAATCGTCGTCCCACCATGAGCTGGACGAGTAGTCATCGTCCCAGTCGTCCCACGACGAGCTCGACGAGTAGTCGTCGTCCCAGTCGTCCCACGACGAGCTGTACGAGTAGTCGTCGTCCCAGTCGTCCCACGACGAGCTGTACGAGTAGTCGTCGTCCCAGGAAGAGTCGTAGTCGTCCCAATCGTCGTAGTCAATCCAGGAATCTTCGAGGTCATCGTAAGAGTCGTAGATATTGTCGAACTCAGCGTAGATTGAATCGAAACTGTCTTCGACATCGTCATACCAGTCGTAATCGTAGTCCGGCTCGTCGTAGTCGTACCAGTCGTAGTCATAGTCCGGCTCGTCGTAGTCGTACCAGTCGTACCAGTCGTACCAGTCGTACACGATGCCCGCATCCACGCTCAGATCGTTCTCACCTGCGTCCAGCGACACCGTGGCCGTGCGCCCGCTGTAGACGTTGGCGTCACTGTCCACACCGTCTTGGCCGTACGCGTTCTGGGTCGTGAGGCCGTAGCCGTAGGGAACCTGGCTGAACACAGCCTGGTAGTCGCCCTTCGCCAGGTCGGTGAACAGATAGTGGCCCGCGCTGTCGGTGGTCTTGGTGCCGAGCAGTGCGTCGTCCGCGGTGCCGAAACGGCCGTCGGCGCCGGCTTGGTACAGGCTGACCGACACCCCAGCGACGCCCACCTCCCCGGCATCCTGCACGCCGTCATAGTCTGCGTCGTACCACACTGTGTCGCCGAGGCTGCCGAGCTTTTCAACCACGCCGGCGTCCACGTTCAGGTTGTTCTCGCCCGCGGCAAGCGAGACGGCACCGGTACGCCCGCTGGCGATGTTGGCATCGCTGTCCTTACCGTCATTGCCTCCTGCGTCTTGCTTCGTGAACACATGGTCCGCCGGCAGTTGGCTGAACTCGACCTGGTACCCACCCTTCTTCAGGTCGGTGAACAGGTACTTGCCGCTCGCGTCGGTGGTCTGCGTGGCCACCAACGCATCGTCGGCGGTGCCGAACTTGCCGTCGGCGCCAGACTGGTAGAGCTTGACCGTAGCGCCCTTGACGCCGGCTTCACCCGTGTCCTGCACACCGTCACGGTCGGTGTCGTACCAGACCGTGTCGCCCAGGCTGCCGAGCTTCTCGACCACGCCAGCGTCCACGGTCAGGAGGTTCTGGCCCGCTGCGAGCGAAATCGTGTCCGTACGGCCGGTGGTCGTGTTGGCGTCGCTGTCGAGGGCGCTGCTGCCCACGTCCTGCTTGGTGAACACATGGTCCGCCGGCAGCTGACTGAACTCGACCTGGAACCCGCCCTTCTTGAGGTCGGTGAACAGGTACTTGCCGCTCGCATCGGTGGTCTGCGTGGCCAGCAGCACGTCGTCGTCAGTGCCGAAGGTCTTGTCGGCGCCGGACTGGTAGAGCTTGACGGTCGCACCCTTGACGCCGGCTTCGCCCGCGTCCTGCACGCCGTCGCGGTCGTTGTCGTACCAGACGGTATCGCCCAGGCTGCCGAGTTTCTCGATCACGCCGGCGTCGACGCTCAGGTTGTTCTCGCCCGCGGCGAGCGAGACGGTGGCCGTGCGGCCGCTCGCCGTGTTGGCGTCGCTGTCGAAGCCGTCGTTGCCGCCTGCATCCTGCTTGGTGAACACGTGGTCCGCCGGCAACTGGCTGAACTCGACCTGGTAGTCGCCCTTCTTCAGGTCGGTGAACAGGTACTTGCCGCTCGCGTCGGTGGTCTTGGTGCCCAGCAGGGCGTCGTCGGCGGTGCCGAACTTGCCGTCGGCGCCAGACTGGTAGAGCTTGACGGTCGCACCCTTGACGCCGGCTTCGCCCGCGTCCTGCACGCCGTCGCGGTCGTTGTCGTACCAGACCGTGTCGCCCAGCCTGCCGAGCTTCTCGATCACGCCGGCGTCCACATCCAGGCGGCTCTCGCCCGCGGCGAGCGAGACGGTGGCCGTGCGGCCGCTCGTCGTGCTGGCGTCGCTGTCGAAGCCGTCGTTGCCACCCGCATCCTGCTTGGTGAACACGTGGTCCGCTGGCAACTGGCTGAACTCGACCTGGTAGTCGCCCTTCTTGAGGTCGGTGAAGAGGTACTTGCCGCTGGCATCGGTGGTCTTCGTGCCTAGGAGCACGTCGTCGATGGTGCCGAACTTGCCGTCCGCGCCCGCTTGGTAGAGCTTGACGGTCGCACTCTTGACCCCGGCCTCGCCGGCGTCCTGCATGCCGTCGCGGTCGGCGTCGTACCAGACGGTATCGCCGAGGCTGCCGAGTTTGTCGACCACGCCGGCGTCGACCGTGAGAAGCGTCTGGCCGGGCGCGAGCGACACGGGCGCTGCGCGGCCGGTGACCTGGTTGGCGTCGCTGTCGACAGCGTGGTTGACGTTGCCGCCGACATCCGCCTGGGTGAAGACGTAGTCGGGCGGCAACTGGCTGAACTCGACCTGGTAGACCCCCTTCTTCAGGTCGGTGAAGAGGTATTTGCCATCGGCGTCGGTGCTCTGCGTGTCGAGGAGGACGTCGTCGGCGGTGCCGAAGGTGTTGTCCGCACCGGCCTGGAAGAGCTTGACCGTGGCGCCGTTGACGCCCGTCTCTCCGGCGTCCTGCAGGCCGTCACGGTCGGCGTCATACCAGACGGTGTCACCCAGGTTGCCGAGCTTGTAGAAACCGGCATCGAGGCTGGTGTTGTTCTCACCTGGAGCAAGCGTGACCACATTGGAGAGCGGGCCATCGCTGTTGTCGACCGGCAAGCCGCCTGCCGCCTGGCGGGGACTGGCGGTAAAGCCTTCGGGCATTGCGAACTGGACCTGGTAGTCGTAGCCCGGCGTCAGGCCCTTGAAGGCGTAATGACCGGACGCGTCGGTGCTGGTCTTGGCAATGACGTCTTCAGGACCGGTGAACTTGCCATCGCCGTCCATGTCGCGAACGAGGCTAACGTCCACATTGGCAATGCCGACTTCGTCGCCATCCTGGATGCCATCAAGATCCGTATCGTGCCAGACATAGTCGCCCAGTTGGGCGGCCTTGACCTCGACGACCAATGGCTGCTGCTGGACGCCCTCCAGGTACGGATCGAGCACCACCGCCATTGATTGACCGGCCTCGGGCACATAGACGCCGTGCTGCGTCGTGGCGGCGCTCACGATCTCGTCGAGCTGCTCTGTGGTGAAATTTTCAGCAAAATGCTTCTGGGATTCGGCGCTCATCGAATCGAGCGAGTGACCCATCAAGTTCCAGATGGCGTACTGAACCAGGAAATACGGATAGTTCTCACCGTCGTAGTGGTTCAGCAGCCAGCTCACGCTGTCGAGGTTTTCGACATTGCTCGTGGCAAGGCTCGTGACGCTGGCCTGCACGACCGCCGATTCGGGCGCCGGGTAATAGGCGACATCGGTAAATGCGTTCGGAACGTAGATATTCACATCGTAATTGACGCACCAGCCGTCGAGCACGGTGCCCGCCGGCCCGAAGACGGTGTCCGAAGCGAATGTGATGTCCAGATAACTCGGCTCCTGGTAGTCCCCAGGGTGTGCAGCCGTAAATGAAATGCGAGGCGCATTCATGATGAGTCCTTTGTGTGACAGCAAAAGAATTAACCGCAAGCCCTTTGAGCAGGGCTTATCTTTTATTGATGGCCTACAAATTCATTTTGTAGGCAAAATTGGAGCTTCTACCGAAGCGTTTCACGACCTATTTGGCCTGTCTATCAGCGACCTTGCCTCCCAGCTCGGATCGTCTGCGCAATTGAGGATGCATTGAGCCGCACCCCGGCTGGAATATTTTTATTATTTCAGGAATAGTCTCCTTATTGCAAACCCGTCTGTTGATCGACGTGGATTGAAATCTAACTGATTTCGTAATTGCCGGGTTACACGATTCAGGGTGCTGCAGCCAATTCACTCGCTGCATTCGTGACGAATTTGGCGTCCGCCAAATCCCCCCGCGCGCTCAGTCGAGCGTGGGCTCGGCGCGCGGCGGTTCGCCGTCGACTTGCGTGGTCGCGGCCGAAGCCGCATCCGCGGCCTGCGCGATGGCCAATACCGCCGCGGCCGTGCGCTCGGCGGCGCCGCGGTTGGTCGACGCGAACGCGAGCGCCGCTTCGGCCATGGCGGCCCGGCGCTCGGGGTTCTCGATCAGCTTGAGCGCGGCGGTCACGGCCTGCTCCATGCTTTCGACGCGCAGCGAGGCACCGGCTGCGAGCGACAGCTCGGCCGCCTCGGCGAAATTGAAGGTGGACGGGCCCATGACCACGGGGCAGCCGCAAGCGGCCGCCTCGATCAGGTTCTGGCCGCCCAGCGGTTCGAAGCTGCCGCCGAGCAGCGCGGCATCGGCGAGGCCGTAGTAGAGCGCCATCTCGCCGAGCGAATCGCCGAGCCAGATCTCCCCGTCGACGGGCGCGCCGGCCGTGCTCCGGCGCGCCACCGCGAAACCCTCGGCTTCGATCAGTGCGGCGACTTCGTCGAAGCGCTGCGGATGGCGCGGCACGATCATCCACTGCACGTCGTGCACACGCCGCGCGATCGAGCGCACGGCGCCCTGCTCGGGCGGCACGGGTTCGGTGGCGCCGAAGCGCTTGAGCACCTCCAGCAGCATGCGCTCTTCGCCGTCGCGCGAGCTTGCGAGCATCACCATCGGCTTGGGCAGGTGCTCGCGCAGCTTGAGGGCCGCAGCGAGCTGGCGCGCATCGGGCGCGGCATCGAACTTGAGGTTGCCGTAGATGCCGGCCACCTTGGCGCCCAGCGAAACCAGCCGGTGCGCATCGGCCTCGGTCTGGGCCCAGACGGCGGCCAGCGCCGAGTAGGCCGGCCGCGCGAGCCAGGCCAGGCGTTCGGCCGCGGCCAGCGATTTCTCGTTCAGGCGTGCGTTGGCCAGCACCAGCGGGATGCGCCGCGCCTTGCAGGCGGCGGCCATCACGGGCCAGACCTCGGTCTCCATCAGCACGCCGATGCGGGGCTGGAAGCGGTCGAGGAAGCGCGCAACCGCGCCCGGCGTGTCCCAGGGCTGCCAGACCTGCGTATCCCCGGGCTCGAGCAGCTTGGCGCCCTCTTCGCGGCCGGTGGCGGTGCCGTGCGTGAGCAGGATCGGAATGCCCGGGTACTGGCGCCGCAGCTCCGCGATCAGGATCGCGGCCGCGCGGGTTTCGCCGAGCGAGACGGCATGCACCCAGCACTGGCCTTCGCCGGTGAGCGCGTCGTCATAGTGGCCGAAGCGCTCCTCCACGGCGAGGGCATAGCCGGGCTCGGCCACCGCGCGGCGCCGCAGCTTGCGGCGCACCAGCGGTTGCACGGCGGTGGTGAAGAGGCCGTAAAGGCGCAGCGCCAACGAACGCACGATCGATCAGCCCGGCCTAGTGCGACGCTTCGGCGAGCGTCGCGTCGGCCTTCACCGTCCTGAGGAGCGCGAGCATCTCGTCACGGATGCGGTCGAGCGCCGCGTCGGTCTGGCCCTCGAAGCGCAGCACCAGCACCGGCGTGGTGTTGGAGGCACGGATCAGGCCGAAGCCGTCGGGCCAGTCGACGCGCAGGCCGTCGATCGTCGAGACGACCGCGGGCGCCGCGAAGCTGGCGCTGCCCACCAGCTTCTCGACCACCGCATGCGGCTCGCCTTCGGCGCACTTCACGTTGAGTTCGGGTGTCGAGAAGCTCGTGGGCAGCGCGTTGAGCGCGTCGCTCGCGTTCGGCGTCCTGCTGAGGATCTCGAGCAGCCGGCAGCCCGCGTAGGTGCCGTCGTCGAAGCCGAACCAGCGCTCCTTGAAGAAGATGTGGCCGCTCATCTCGCCGCC
>CAMLCW010000076.1 GCA_946478645.1 uncultured Variovorax sp. | reverse complement strand
GCCTTCCACACTGGCGAGCTTGTCGGCGGAGCATCAGGCCGCCCTCGTCGAAGTCGCGCAAAGTGCGTTGTGGATGAAGCGCGGTCCCATCACGCAGCTCTTGCGGCCGACGATTGCGCTGGTCACAGCGATCGGGTTCTCGCAGACCAACTCCATGGTCAAGTCGATCCAAGACGTCGTGCGCTGGAAATCGCGTGTGTTCGTCGGACTCAGCGGCCAGGCCACCGCGATCGTCGGAGAACATCTGCCGCATTTCGAGCAGGTCCTGGAGAAGGCGCGCCAACATGCGAAGCGCTGCATTGTCTTTGGCCGGAGCGAAAAAGCAGAGATCCGTCTGCGGAGTTCGCGTGGCAATGCCTATGGCTCGTGGATCGAGGTGGAGACGCCCGAACAAAGTTGCGGCTTCTATGTCCCACTTCCCGGCGAAGGCATGGTGAACAACGCCATGTCGGTGGCGGCGGTTCTCTATGCAATGGGCTGCGATGTTGAATCGGGAATGGCACGCATCGCAGGGTTTGAACCGGAAGAGGGCCGCCTGCAGTGGCACACACTCCAGTGGGACGGTGTGCGCACGGAAGTGTTGGATGACAGCTGGAATGCGGAAGTCGAATCGATGCGCAATGCACTTGCGGTACTGGCGCTCGATCGCCGCAAGCGCAACGGACGCAAGGTGGCCGTACTCGGGCGCATCGTTCACCTTGGCGAGATGGCCAAGCCCCTGCACGAGAGCCTTGCCGAACCGCTCCTGCAGTCCGGCGCAGAGCTGGTACTCACGCATGGCGAGGAGATGCAATTCCTGCGCGCAGTGGTGCCGTCCACCCTCCTCGGACCCCACTTCACGTCCGCTGACGAGCTGGCGCGATACCTTCGGCGAGAACTGCGAGACGGCGACACCGTGCTGTTGAAAGGGTCTCGCCGAGACTCGGATTTCGGGGAAACCTTTCCGAAGCTGCGCGCGCTGTCGAAGACGCTCGCGGCTTGAACCTCGGGGCCCCGCAGCATGGAATTTCGTCGATCGGGACCGCGGTTGCTGTTCGGGGTGCTTTGTGCACTGGCTTGCAGCGCCGCGCTTTCGTTCCGATCCGCGGGAGATCCCTTGCCCTGGGGGGTGCCCGCAGAGCAAATGGATTGCCCGGACGAAGCCAGTTATGTGCACCTGGCCGCAAGCGGAAGCTGTCTTCGCTATTTTGGTCCCGCCGACCTTCGCCTCGCGCCGACGCTCATCGTCTACATGACCGGAGACCGCGATGCCATGCTGAACCGGCCCTGGAACGAGATCCCGAACAACACCCGCCGCGCGCTGAGTGCGCGCTACACCGAACTGTCTCGCCGAGCAGGTGTGCCGTTGGTGATGCTGGCGCGCCCGGGAACCTACGGGTCCTCTGGCAATCATCGCCTGCGCCGCCGATTGCGGGACGAGTTCACGCCCATCAACGAGAGCCTTGACGTGTTGAAGCGCCGTTACGGCGTTCAACGCTTCGTGCTGTGGGGACACAGCGGCGGCGCAACCGCCGCCGCTGCAATGCTGACAATGGGACGCACTGATATCGGTTGCGCCGTCATGTCCTCGTCGACGTTCGCATATCTCGAGCGTTGGCAGAAGCGCCGAGACGAGGATGCGGGCGTATCTCCGCGTCCGAATGAGGTGGCGCTGGCAAGGAAAATGTACGATCCGCTGGACCACGTCAAGAATGTGGTCCGAGACGAAAAACGCATCGTCTATGTCCTTGGCGACCCCCGGGACAAGGTCACCCCGTTTTACTTCCAGGCAAGGTTCGCGGAGGCCCTGAGAAGCGCGGGGCACCGTATAGTTCTGAGCGAAGTGGAGGGCGTCCCTCCCAGCTTTCACGATCTGCGTGGTGATGTGGGATTGGCCCACGCGAAAGAATGCGCCACCTCAACGCAAACAGCGAACGGATAAACACACGACTCCGTGGGCACCGAATACACGCTCGGAAGTCCCGACCGGTTCCGACTGCCGCAGGCCAGAGCAATGCAAGAGTGCCAATGTTCTTGGCAGGCAAAATGCGCGCCAAGCTGGTAAGCGCGCAAACTCCGGAAAAATATAACAAAAATAACTAATTCCCATCGGCCGGCGCGGAAAACGACAAAAATCCGAAGCTATCGACCTTTTGTTTTTTGAGTGTTACGTAACGTTCTCTCGATTTCCCACGTAACACCGGCCGATCCCTTTTTCTGTTCCAACATCAACGGGCTCGTCCAATACCCACAACACCAGAGAACAGGGCGAGTACGCTCTCAGCAGAGTGAGCCGAGATAAGTGCAAAAAAACTTGACGACGCCGATGTGCCGTAGGCATCATCCAAGAGTACTTTAACGAGGAGATCCGAGTGAAACTCAAGGTGACGAGCCTCTGGTTGCTGGCTTTCTTACTCTGCATAGCAAATTCAGGTGCAAGCGCGCAACCTGTCGTTGCTTGTAGGGTAGATGGGCCTAATTCGAGCTACATTCCTGCTCTAACCCAAAAATTCGTTCTGAATGGAATTAGAGTGTTTTATACCCTCATGGGGGAGCATGCAGTCGTTAATACAGCCGACATTAATTCCAATGGGATCCCTGATTATGTGGAGAACGTCGCGCGTCAGGCGAATGCTGCTCGACGAGCATACAACCTGCTAGGTTTTCGTGATCCTCTTGAAAGCGCGCGATATAGGTCAGCGTCGTACATCGATATAAATCTGAGAAATTTTCCCGGTAATGGACTGGCGTACGACGAGACCGTGAGCTTTTCTGCTGTGCCGGTTCGCGACGGGGCCTGTTCGATCATGAGTGACATTTCGGTAAATTTAGCTAGTTTCCCGGGGACGTGGAGCGTCGTTGCCCACGAGATTTTCCATCTTTATCAATATGGAAGCACCATGTTCAAGAGGGCATGGGTTAACGAAGGCACTGCAAATTGGGCCGAGCGTGTTCTACGCGTTGGAGCTTTGAACAATGCGACCGGAACCCCTTTGCCGATCAGCATGGCTGAAATGCAATCTCAAGTTTTCTCTTCGAGCTTGCCGGTCGAATTTTGGGGCCGGTTGGCAGGGTTTATCGATCAAACTGACGGCTTCATGCACCTGCCTTTCGATCTGCGGGGCGCCACGTACGTTGATGGAAGTGCAATATTCAAGGACGATTACTTGCGAGCGATCGCTTTTATAAGTTATATTTATCAAGCTCTGGATGCCGAGGACGATCTGGTCACAAACGCAAATTCGTGGCTGCCTTACCTCTGGGCAGAAGCCGATCAGACGAGTGCGACGCACGATGCAAGAATCTTGAAGGTAATTCAACGCGCTGTCCGGCAAACTGGGATTACCAATAGCGAGATCGCAGCATTTCTTGCGATCGAGTAGCAATCGTCTGCTTGGGATGCTCGTTATCAAGAGCTTTGCTCCTGACCCCCGCGGCATCACCTCGCGCGAACTCGGCCGCATGCCCGACGGCCGTGTGGTCACCGAATACACGCTCGACAACGGCCTCGGACTGCGCCTGTGCGCCATCAACATCGGTGGCATCGTGACCGCACTGCATGTGCCCGACCGCCAAGCCGCGAGCGGCAACATCGTGCTGGGCCTGCCGACGCTGGCCGACTACCTGCGGCCGCATCCGCACCTCGGCACCATCGTCGGCCGCTACGCGAACCGCATTGCACACGGCCGCTTCACGCTCGACGGCCAGCCGCACCAGCTGTCGATCAACGACGGTGCGCATTCGCTGCATGGCGGCCGGCACGGCTTCGGCACGCGCTTCTGGCAGATCGCGCCCGTGCCCGCCGCTGAAACGCCGGACGCCATCGCGATCGACCTGCGCTACACCAGCGCCGATGGCGAGGAAGGCTATCCGGGCACGCTGAAGGTGGTGGTGCGCTACGCGCTCGAAACGCGCGCGAACACATGGCGCATCGACTATCGCGCAGAGACCGACCGGCCCACGGTGCTGAACCTGAGCCACCACGACTACTTCAACCTTGCGGGGAGCGGCACGGTGCGCGACCACACGTTGATGCTGGCCGCAAGCCGCTATTGCCCCGTCGACGCGGGCCTGATCCCGATCGGCGAGGCACCGGTGGCCGGCACGCCCTTCGACTTTCGCGCGCCGCGCACCATCGGCGAACGCATCGGTGAGCCGCACGAACAGCTGCATGCAGCGGGGGGCTACGACCACAACTGGGTGATCGATCGCGCCGCGCCCGGCGGCCTGGCGCTGGCCGCGCGCGTCGCGCATGCGCCCTCCGGACGCGTGATGAAAGTGCACACCACCGAGCCCGCGGTGCAGTTCTATTCGGGCAACATGCTCGACGGTCGCCTGCACGGCAGCCACGGTGAAGCGCTGCAACGCAATGCAGGCCTGTGCCTCGAGACGCAGCACCATCCCGACGCGCCGAACCGGCCGGAATTCCCGTCGACCGTGCTGCGGCCCGGCGAGCGCTTCGAGAGCGCGACCGAGCACCGCTTCGGGCTGATCGGCTGAGGCCGGCGGCCGCTTCAGCGCGGCGGCGGCGGCGCCTGCACCATCGCCGCCACCAGGCGCCGCACGATCGGCAGCACGCCGAGCAGCGCAGGAAAGGCAACCAGCCATGACACGCCCCATGCCGCCATCCACTGCGGCAGCAGGCCGTCGTTGCAGCCCACGCTCTTGAGCGTGGCGATGCCCGCGACGATGCACGACATGAAGACCGACAGCAGCAGCGGCATGAGGACGCCGGCCCAGCGTGCCGGCAGCTTGCGCGCGATCATTGGGAAAACCGGCTGGCGGCCAGTTCGCGGAGGTAGTCGCCGAGCGTGCGCGGCGGGCGGCCGAGGATCGCCTCGAGCGTGAGCGCATTGCCACCGAGTCCGTGGGCCGCGTAGTGGGCATGCACCTTGGCGAGCAGGCCAAGCTGGCGCGCGTCGTAAGGCGGCCGCGCCACCGTGACCCAATCGTCGAACGGCAGTTCCGCCGCACGCACCGGCTTGCCGAGCGCCTCGGTGGCCATGGCCGCGATCTCGACGCGGTTGAAGCACCCCGGCGCGCACAGCTCGAAGCTGCCGTATGAAAGCCGGTCGCCGGTGAGCGCGATGGCGGCGGCTTCGGCCACGTCGCGGTAGTCGACGCGCGCGATGCGCGTGCCGACCGGAAAGGGCTCGGCGAAGACACCGTCGCGTGCGATGGCGGGCCAGGCACCCTGCAGGTTCTGGAAGAAGCTGGCGGGATGCAGCAGCGTGTAGTCGAGCGTCGATTCGAACAGCGCGGTTTCCACCGGCAGCTTGCTCGCATGGTTCGCGAGCGTCGTGTGCGTGGGCTGGATCACCGACGAAAAGACGAACTTGCGCACGCCCGCGGCCTGCGCCGCCGCCACCATGCGGCAGCCCATCTCGGCCTCGTCGGGCTGGAATGCCGGGCCGATGTGGAACACGCCGTCGCAGCCCGCCGCCGCACGCGCAAGGCTCGCGGCATCGCGCAGGTCGGCCACTGCCACCTGGTGCGCGCCGCGCTGCAAGGCCGCCGCGGTGTCGTCCGGTCTGCGCACCAGCGCGCGCACGGTGGCACCGCGCGCGGCGAGCGCCGGCACCACGAGGCCGGCGACGCGGCCGGTCGCGCCGACCACCAGCACCGTGGGTTTTTGTCGTTCCATGGATGATTCCTTCCTTCTTCATTGCTTGCGAAGCGGCCATCGCCGCGGAACCGCAAAGATAGGAAATGCGCGCGCGCCGGGGAATCCGCGCGCGGCGCCAAGAACCTTCATCCAGACCGGAAAGATGCATGGACCAGCTTCAGGACATCCGCGCCTTCGTGGCCATCGTCGACCACGGCAGCCAGAGCGCGGCGGCGCGGCAACTGGGCCGCTCGGTGCAGTCGATCAGCCGTTCGCTGGGCGTGCTGGAGCGCAGCCTCGGGGTCCAGTTGATCCGGCGCACCACGCGGCGCTCGTCGACGACCGAAGTGGGGCGCAGCTATTACGGCCGCGTGCAGGCCGCGCTGGCCGAACTCGACGCGGCGGGCGCCGAGGCCAGCAGCCAGCGCGATGCGCCGCGCGGGCTGCTGCGCGTGGCTGCGCCGGTGCAGTTCGCCGCCTCGTACGTGGTGCCGCTGGTGGGCGCGTTCATGCAGCGCTATCCCGGCATGGCGGTGGACCTCACGGCCTCCGACCGCTTCATCGACCTGATCGAGGGCGACATCGACCTCGCGATCCGCATCGGCGAGCTGCCCGATTCGGAGCTCGCGGCGCGGCGGCTCGGCGCATTGCGCAGGGTGGTGTTCGGTGCGCCGTCGTATTTCGAGCGGCATGGCCGGCCGGCGCGGCCGGAGGACCTCGCTTCGCATCAATGCCTGGTGCGCACCACGCATGGCAACGATGCGCACTGGCCCTTCTCGATCGATGGCCGGCGCGAGCGCGTGAAGGTGTCGGGGCGCTTTCGCGCCGACAGCACGGCCGCGCTCTACGCGGCGGCGGCCGGCGGCATGGGCCTGTTCTTCACGCCGGTGTCGCAGATCCGGCATCTGCTCGCGAGCGCGCAGGTCGAACTGGTGCTCACCGCGTTCGAGGCGCCGCCGCTGCCGGTGCATGCCGTGTGGCCTGCCGCGCGCGGCAGTTTCGCGCGCGCGAAACTGTTCGCGGATTTCGCGGCGGAGAACCTGCCGCCGCTCTGACCGATGGGCTCAGCGCTTCTCGAGTTCGCTGACCTGCAGCGACAGGTCGAACAGCTTCGACTTGCTCGCGTAATAGCGGTCGAGCCGCCATTCCTTCAGGATGTCGATCGCGAGTTCGAAGCTCTTGTAGTCGAGGTTGTAGAGGGTGACCAGTTCGAAGCTGCGCTCCGATTCGAGCGCCAGCACGAGTTGGGCCAGGATCTTGGCCGATTCATTGGCCGGGTCCGTTTCGATGAATCGGCGGGCGACCTTGATGGCATTCATTGGAAAGTGTTCCTCGGTGGGCAGTGACCGGGAACTATAGCTATCAGGCCGCCAGTCTTTATGACAGTACTGTGACAGCGCGGCCGCGCCTCGCGGCGACGGCCGCGCCGTCTCGCCCCGCGTTCAGCGCGCGGGGTACGGCGCCGGATAAGGTGCCGGGTAAGGCGCGGGTGCCGGCATGCGCTCGACGGGTGCGACGATCGGCGCCGGCGCGCGCGACGGTGCCGGCATCGGCGCGGGCATGGCCGCGGGGGCGGGCGCAGGCATCACGACCGTGGTGACCGACTCGCGGATCACGCCGCCGCCCATCACGCTGCCATTGACGTTGGCGTCGATGTTGCCGCTGTCGCCGAGCACACGCGCCTCGCAGGCCGAACGGTCGGCGGGCGGCTGCAGGTTGCAGCGCGCGAGCGCGTTGGCGCGGTAGTCGGGTGCGCTGGTCAAGCCGCCGCGTGCGGCCTCCTGGCGTGCGGCACCGGCTTCGCGGATGCAGGCCGCGCGGTCCTGCTGGTTGTGGCCGCAGACGGCGAGCTCCTGCTGGTAGGTGGAACCGCCCTGGCGCGACTGGGCCGAAGCCGGCGCCACAGCGGCAGAAAGACCGCCCACGGCAATCAGGGCGGCGATCATGGAACGGGTGCGAAGACTGTTCATGGTGTGCTCCTTGGAGTGACCTGAAATGAAATGAAGCGCCTTCAGCGCGCGGGTGCCGGTTGCGCCGGCAGCGGTGTCACCGTTTCGCGGATGACGCCGCCGCCCATCACGCTGCCCTCGGTGCTGGTGCGGGCGCCGCCTTGCAGGCGCGCTTCGCAGTCGGCGCGGTCGGCCGCGGGCTGTTCGCGGCAGCGTGCCAGGGCGTTGGCGTCGTAGCGGCCGGGGCTCGCGCTGGTCAGGCCGTTGCGCGCGGCCTCCTGGCGTGCGGCACCGGCTTCGCGCAGGCAGGCTGCGCGGTCCTGCTGCACGCCGTCGCAGGTGGCGCGCTCCTGGCGCAGCGTGTCGGCACCGCCGGCAGGGGGCTGCGCGCGTGCCAGCGAGGCGCCGGCCGCGAGAAAGACCACGCTCGCCGTGATGAAGGCCGCGGCGGAAAGGCGGGATACGGAACGGGCTCTTGTTCTCATTGGGTGCTCCTGGTTGGGCCGCGCCCTCCGAGAGAGAGCACGACCGGAGCACCAGTGTGCATTCGCCTGTGCAGCGGCCCCTGTGGGACGGCGCAGACAGCGGCCCCGGCCGGACTCGCCGCTGCATGTGGGACTGGTCCGGCAGCAAACGGCGCGCAGCCGCCCCGGAGATCAGTCCTCGATCAGGCCTCGGAAATCCGCTTCGCGAGGTGCGCGAGCGCCTCTTCCACCTGGTCGACCAGCACCAGCGCGAGGTCGCCCGGCTGCAGCCGCGCCAGCGCGGTGTCGATGGCGATGAACTCGCCGCGGATCTCGTCGATGTAGCTCGTGCGCTGCGCGTCCTGCAGGCCCTGGCGCAGCAGCGCCATCACCTCGCCGTCGGCGCGGCCGCGCTGCGCGGCGTCCTGGTAGAGGATGACCTCGTCGAAGGCCTGGCCGAGGATCGCGGTCTGGTCACGGATGTCGCAGTCGCGCCGGTCGCCTGCGCCGCTGATCACCACCGAGCGCTTGTTCGCGGGCATGGTGTCGACCGCCGACACCAGCGCGCGCATCGCGTCGGTGTTGTGGCCGTAGTCGGCGATGACGGTGGCGCCGCGGTAGTCCATCACGTTGAAGCGCCCGGGCACGCCGGCCGCGTCGTTCATGAAGCTCGCGAGGCCGCTGCGGATCGTGTCCCAGTCGAGGCCCACGCCCCAGGCCGCGGCCACGGCGGCCATCACGTTGTCGACCTGGAAGCCGATGCTGCCGCCGCGCGTGATCGGCACGTCGCGCAGCGCGATGCGCTCGCGCCACGAGCCTTCGGCCGCGATCAGCGCGTCCCCGTCGACGTAGACGGTGCGCTTGCCCTGTGCGCGGTGCGTGGCCATCACCGGATGGTGGCGGTCGGCCGCGAAGAAGATCACATGGCCGGGGCAGCCCGCGGCCATGGCGGCGACGTTGGCGTCGGCCGCATTGAGCACTGCATAGCCTTCGGGCTCGACGTTGCGCACGATCACGCGCTTGAGCACCGCGAGGTCTTCCACCGTGGTGATGTAGTTCAGGCCCAGGTGGTCTCCACTGCCGATGTTGGTGACCACGGCCACCTGGCAGCGGTCGAAGCCGAGGCCCTCGCGCAGCACGCCGCCGCGCGCCACCTCGAACACCGCCGCATCGACGTCGGGGTGCAGCAGCACGTTGCGCGCGCTCTTCGGGCCGCTGCAGTCGCCGCTGTCGGTCTGCCGCCCGTCGACGTACACGCCGTCGGTGTTGGTCATGCCGGTGCGCAGGCCGCTCGATGCGAGCAGGTGGTTGATGAGGCGCGCCGTGGTGGTCTTGCCGTTGGTGCCGGTCACGGCCACCACGGGAATGCGGCCGTCGTCGCCGGGTGCGAAGAGGGTGTCCATCACGGCCTCGCCGACCGCGCGGCCACGGCCGAACGAGGGCGAGATGTGCATGCGCAGGCCCGGCGCGGCGTTGACCTCGACCACGCCGCCGTGCTGCTCCTCGAGCGGGCGCAGCACGTTCTCGCACACCATGTCGACGCCGCAGATGTGCAGCCCGACCATCTGCGCCGCATCGACCGCGCGCGCGGCCACTTCGGGGTGCACGGTGTCGGTCACGTCGGTGGCGGTGCCGCCGGTGGAGAGGTTGGCGTTGTTGCGCAGCACCACGCGCTGGCCGCGCTCGGGCACGCTGTCGGGCGTGAGGCCCTGCGCCTCGAGCCGGCCGATGGCGATGTCGTCGAGGCGGATCTTGGTGAGCGAGGTGGCGTGGCCTTCGCCGCGCCGCGGGTCGAGGTTGACGGCGTCGACCAGCTCGCGCACCGTGGCGCGGCCGTCGCCGATCACGTGCGGCGGATCGCGCCGCGCGGCCGCCACGAGGCGGTCGCCCACCACCAGCAGGCGGAAGTCGAAGCCCGGCAGGAACTTCTCGACCATCACCTCGCCGTACGCGGCGGCCGATTCATAGGCAGCCGTGAGCTGTTCGCGTGTGCCGATGTTGACGGTGACGCCCTTGCCCTGGTTGCCGTCCTGCGGCTTCACCACCACGGGCAGGCCGATCTCCATGGCCGCGGCCCAGCCGTCGTCGGCATCGGCCACGGGGCGGCCCAGCGGCACCGGCACGCCGGCGGCGTTGAGCAGCTGCTTGGTGAGCTCCTTGTCCTGCGCGATCGATTCGGCCACGCCGCTGGTGCTGTCGACCTCGGCCGCCTGGATGCGGCGCTGGCGCGAGCCCCAGCCGAACTGCACCAGGCTGCCGCTGGTGAGCCGGCGGTAGGGAATACCGCGCGCCACGGCGGCATCGACGATGGCGCCGGTGCTCGGGCCGAGACGCTCGGATTCGTCGAGGTCGCGCAGTTCGGTGATGGCGGCGGTGGCGTCGAACGGCGTGTCGGCCAGCGCGGCGGCGATCAGCGCCTCGGCGAGCGCGAGCGCGCGGCGGCCGACCTCTTCCTCGGTGTACTGGACCACGACCTGGTAGACGCCGTCTTCGAGCGTGGGCGAGGTGTGGCCGAAGTTGACCGCGCAGCCGGCCTGCGCCTGCAGCGCCACGGCTGCGTTCTCGAGCACGTGGGTCAGCGCCAGGGGCTGGCCCAGCACCATCGGATGCAGCTCGCCGATGGTGGGGAAGCGGGCCCGCAGGCGGGCCTCGAAGCCGGGCAGGCGGTTGATGGCGTTCTCGTCGCCTTCGCAGGCAACGACCGCCTCGATCGCGGTGTGGCGGCTCCAGAGATTGGGACCGCGCAGGGCGCGGGTACGTGTGACTTTCATGGACGGCGACGCGGTTGGATTCAGGCGAGCTGCGGTTGGAGGGGGAGCGGCGGGCTCTGCGACAGCTGCAGCGACGCGAGCGCCGCCTGCAGGTCGGCTTCGAAGGCCTCGACGCCGGCACCGATGAGGTTGAGCGGAATGCCCAGCGCCCAGGCCGCCGCCACGGCCGCAAGCAGGCTTTCCAGGCCGACGCCCGCATGCGTGGCGCGCCAGACGGCGAGGCGGCCGAGCCCCGGCAGGAAGGATTCGCTGCTGCCGCTGGCCAGCACCACGCGGTCCTGGCGCACCAGCACGGCCTTGCCGCCCGCGGCCTGGTGCGCGGTGAGCGCCGGCGCCTGCGCGTCGGCCGCATACAGGATGACGGCGCCGTCGCACAGCGGCGCAAGGCCGGCCACGCGCGGATCGCCGGCATTGAGCACGGCCGTGCCTTCGGCAAGCACCACGTCGACCTGCGTGCGCAGCACCTTGACCATCTGGTCGCTCTCGCTGATGTCGTAGTCGCCGAGCGCCTCGGCACCGTCGAGGTCGGTCACGATGCCGACTTCGCAGCGGTCGTAGGCGAGGCCGTCGCGCAGGATGGTCTCGGCGCCGTTCTCGATCACCACCGCCTGCACGGCGCGGTTCATCAGGAGGCGGCGCCCGGCGTCCCAGTGGGCGCTGTCGCGCGCATCGACGCGGCGGCGCTCGAGGAACAGGCCGTCGCGGCAGGCCAGGCCGGTGTGGCGCCCGCCCAGGTCGATGAGCCAGGCGACGAGGCGCGCGAGCACCGCGGTGTCGCGCGAGCCGGCCACGCCCACCACCGGGATGCGGCCCGGCACGTCGTTCGGGAACAGGTGGTCGCAGATCGCGCGGCCGACGGGGCGCGGCGAGCCGACGGCCGGCTTCAGGTGCATCAGCAGGCCGGGGCCGGCGTTGACCTCGACGATGGCGCCGCGCTGCGGGCCGAGCGGCCGCGCGATGTCTTCGGCCACGAGGTCGATGCCCGCGATGTCGAGCCCGACCACGCGCGCCGCCAGCACGGCGGCGTGCGCCACTTCGGGGTGGACCTGGTCGGTGCAGTCGTTGGCCATGTTGCCGTTGCGCTGGATCGTGACCACGCGGCCGGCGGCGGGCACCGAATCGCCGTCGAGCTCCTGGCGCTTGAGCTCGAGCTGCAGCTTGGCATCGGTGGCGAGCACGATCACGTCGAGCGGAAATTCCTCTTCGGCGCCGCGCCGCGGGTCGCTGTTGAGCTGTGTGTCGATGAGCTCGGCCACGGTGCTGCGGCCGTCGCCGGTCACGGTGATGATCTCGCCGCGCGCGGCGGCCACCACTTCGCCGCCCACCACCAGCAGGCGGTGCTCATGGCCGCGGATGAAGCGCTCGACCATCACGTCGCTGCCTTCGGGCTCGGCCACCGCGAAGGCGGCCATGACTTCCTCGCGCGTGCCCAGTTCGAGCGACACCCCGCGGCCGTGGTTGGCGTCCGATGGCTTGACCACCACCGGCAGGCCGATGTCCTCGGCCGCTTCCCAGGCCTCCTCGGCGCTTTCCACGACCCGGCCTTCGGGCACGGGCACGCCGCAGCTCGCGAGCAGCGACTTGGTGAGTTCCTTGTCGCTTGCGATCGATTCGCCGATGGCGCTGGTGTAGTCGGTTTCGGCGGTCCAGATGCGCTGCTGGCTCGCGCCATAGCCCAGCTGCACGAGGTTGCCGCTGTTGAGCCGCAGGTGCGGTATGCCGCGATCGGTGGCGGCCGAGACGATGGCCGCAGTGCTCGGCCCGAGGTAGCAGTCCTCGACCTTGGCCTTGACCGCATCGACGGCCTTCTGCACGTCGGCGGCCGTGAACGGATCTGCGTTGATGGCCGCCATCAGCAGCCGATGGCCCTCGGCCAGCGCCACGCGCGCCACCTGCTCGTCGCGCGCGCGGAACACCATGCGGTAGACGCCGTGGGCCGAAGTGCTGCGGGTTTGCCCGAAGCCCGTCGGCATGCCGGCCAGGTTGAGCAGCTCGATCACCACGTGCTCGAGCACATGGCCCGCCCAGGTGCCTTCGGTCAGGCGCTGGATGAAGCCGCCGCGCTCGCCGACGCCGCAATGGTGCTCGATCAGCGCCGGCAGCAGTGCGGTGAGGCGGTCGGTGAAGCCGTCGATCTTGTTGGAGGGATGGTCTTCCAGCGCCCCCAGGTCGAGCCAGACCTCGAGCACGGGCCGGTAGGTCCAGAGATTCGGTCCACGCAAATAGTTAATGCGCAGCAGGCGGATGTCGTCGAAACGGGTCATGCAAACGTTCGATGTGCTTTGGCCGAGCACCGCGGCGCCTTCAAGCGCGCCCATGGCGATCGGTCAGAATCGGCGCCCCGCGAAGGGCGTCATGGCGCGGTTGTGGCGGACCGCGACGGGCAAGAGTCAAATCAACACGATGCAACATCACGATCCAGTCGGCACCCGGGAGGGCGAAGGTACAGAGACAGCGGCTTCAGCCGCGCTGAAAAGCCGCCTCGCAGCCGCCGAAAACGTTCTGGTCACACTGACGGTTGACCTCGACGAAGAACTTAGGTTTACCTCCGGCCTGGTGGCCCTGACCGACCGGCGCCTGGTGGCGCTCGGCCCGGCTGGGCAGTGGTGTGAGTGGCCACTGTCAGACCCTGAGCTGGCCCTGCAGCTGAACGACCATGCGGGCGTCGGCACGCTCGATCTGGCCGGCGCGGCGGGGCTGCTGGGGCGCTGGCGCTATACGCTGGTGCACCAGCCGGCCGCGCTGAAGCTGCTCAAGCTGTTCGGGCAGCGCGCGAGCGGCGCAGCTGTCGCTGAAGCGACAGCCGATGCCGATGGCGACGAGGCCGCGGTCGACACCGAACTGCAGACGCCGCCGTCGACCTGGGTGCTGCTGCGCCTCGGCCGCTTCGCGCGGCCCTACCGCAAGCAGCTGATCGCGGGCTTTGTGCTGACCGTGGTCTCCACGGCCGCGAGCCTGGTGCCGCCGTACCTGACCATCCCGCTAATGGACGACATCCTGATTCCGTTCCAGAACGGGCAGCAGATCGATCCGTCGCGCGTGGCGCTCTACCTCGTCGGCCTGCTCGGCGCGGCGCTGGCCGGCTGGGGCCTGGGCTGGGCGCGCACCTACCTGCTGGCGCTGGTGTCCGAGCGCATCGGCGCCGACCTGCGCACCAACACCTACGAGCACCTGCTGACGCTGCCGCTCGACTATTTCGGCGGCAAGCGCACCGGCGACCTGATGGCGCGCATCGGCTCCGAGACCGACCGCATCAACGTGTTCCTGTCGCTGCACGCGCTCGATTTCGCGAACGACGTGCTGATGATCGTGATGACCGCGGTCATCCTGTTCTCGATCAACCCGCTGCTCGCGGTGGTCACGCTGGTGCCGCTGCCCTTCATCGCCTGGATGATCCACGTGGTGCGCGACCGGCTGCGCACCGGCTTCGAGAAGATCGACCGCGTCTGGTCCGAGGTGACCAACGTGCTGGCCGACACCATTCCGGGCATCCGCGTGGTCAAGGCCTTCGCGCAGGAGCGCCGCGAGGCCGAGCGCTTCCGCGTTGCCAACGCCTACAACCTGCAGGTCAACGACAAGCTCAACCGCACCTGGTCGCTGTTCACGCCGACCGTGTCATTGCTGACCGAGATCGGCCTGCTCGTGGTCTGGGGCTTCGGCATCTGGCAGGTGGCGCGCGGCAGCATCACGGTGGGCGTGCTGACCGCGTTCATCGCGTACATCGGGCGCTTCTACACGCGGCTCGACTCCATGAGCCGCATCGTCTCGGTCACGCAGAAGGCGGCAGCCGGCGCCAAGCGCATCTTCGACATCCTCGACCACGTGAGCAACGTGCCCGAGCCCGCGAACCCCGTGAAGGTCGAGCGCGTGCAGGGCCGCATCGAGATGAGCGGGCTGGGCTTTCGCTACGGCTCGCGCGCGGTGATCCACGACCTCGACCTCACGATCGAGCCCGGCGAGATGATCGGCCTGGTGGGCCACAGCGGCTCGGGCAAGAGCACGCTGGTCAACCTGATCTGCCGCTTCTACGACGTGACCGACGGCGCGATCAAGGTCGACGGCACCGACATCCGGCGCTTCGCGGTGGCCGACTACCGGCGCCACGTGGGCCTGGTGCTGCAGGAGCCGTTCCTGTTCTTCGGCACCATCGCGCAGAACATCGCCTACGGCAAGCCCGATGCCACGCGCGAGGAGATCGTGGCCGCCGCGCGCGCTGCGCATGCGCACGATTTCATCCTCCGCCTCGCGCATGGCTACGACTCGCTCGTGGGCGAGCGCGGCCAGGGACTGTCGGGCGGCGAGCGCCAGCGCATCAGCATCGCGCGCGCGCTCTTGATCGACCCGCGCATCCTGATCCTCGACGAGGCGACCTCGGCCGTAGACACCGAGACCGAGAAGGAGATCCAGAAGGCGCTCGACAACCTCGTGCAGGGCCGCACCACGATCGCGATCGCGCACCGCCTCTCGACCCTGCGCAAGGCCGACCGGCTGGTGGTGATGGACCGCGGCGAGGTGGTCGAGGTCGGGCCGCACGACGCGCTGATGGAAAAGCAGGGCGCCTACTGGCGGCTCTACCAGGCGCAGTTGCGCCAGGCCGACGACGACGCGAGCGAAGGCGCTATCGACGAGCGCGCGGGCACCCTCGCGCCGCTGGTCAGCCACGCGGCCCATCCGGCAGGAGACGCATGAACGCCAACACCCATTCCTCCGACATCGAAGCGGGCTTCGCGCTCGAGCGCGACGGCTTCGGCCGGCTGGTGCTGACCGACGCGCGCGGCGAGCGCCACGCGGGCGTGACGCCGGTGCGCGCCTTTCCGCTCAGCGCGCCCGGCGAGGGCGTGTCGCTGGTCGGCAGCGACGGCCGCGAGCTGGTCTGGATCGACCGCCTCGAACAGCTCCCGGCGCCCGCGCGCGCGCTGCTCGAGGCCGAGCTCGCGGTGCGCGACTTCGCGCCCACGCTGCTGCGGCTGCACAGCGTCTCGAGCTTCGGCGTGCCGAGCACCTGGACCGTGAGCACCGACCGCGGCGAGACCCAATTCGTTCTCAAGGCCGAGGAAGACATCCGCCGCATCGACGGCGGCGCGCTGCTGATCGCGAGCGCTCACGGCGTGCAGTTCCGCATTCCCGATCCCAAGGCGCTGGACCGGGCCTCGCGCAAGCTGCTCGAGCGCTTTCTCTGAAGGAACCGAGATGAAACTGAATACCACGTTCAGCGCGCCAGGCTCCTTCCCCCTCCGGGGGAAGGCTGGGATGGGGG
>CAMLCW010000075.1 GCA_946478645.1 uncultured Variovorax sp. | reverse complement strand
GATGCTGCTGCTCAGCGCGGTGCTCAAGTGGTCGCCGGCCGGCCTTCGCATGCGGGCCTGCGCGATCTCGTCGAAGGGCGCGTCGCTGGTGGGCATTCCGGTCAAGCGCACGCAGTTCCTGACTTTCGTGCTGTGCGCGGGCATCGCCGGCGTCGGCGGCATCCTGGCGGCGATGTCCATCGGCATGACCTATGCCAGCGCGTTCACCTTCACGACCATCGCATTCAGCAGCGCCGTGGTGCTCGGCAAGCGCGGCCCGGTGCCGGCCTTCTTCGGCGGCCTGTTCGTCGGGCTGGCCGAGTCGCTGAGCCAGACCTACCTGCCCAGCGGCTGGGCGCACGCGGTGCCCGCGGCGCTGATCATCCTGATCCTCGCATCCGGCCGCCTGCCCAGCGCCGCCTTCTCGGGAGCCCGGCCATGACGCACGACACCACCTTCGCCCGCAAGTGGGGCGCCAGCGTCGGCGTGCTGGTCATCGGCTTCGCCATCGCCACCGCGCTCGGCCAGTTCCGCGGCTCGGTCTACAGCACCTCCACCACCATCGGCATCTACGCGCTGCTGGCGCTGCCGCTGGGCATGCTCTACGGGCAGGGCGGCACGGTCTCGCTCGCCCAGGGCGCGTTCGCGGCCATCGGCGGTTACACCACGGCCATCCTGAGCACGCGCTACGGCCTCGCGCCGATGGTGTCGCTCGTGCCGGCGGTGCTGCTGCCGGCGGTGGTGGCCTTTCTCATCTCCAAGCCCATCCTGCGCCTGCCCGAGCTGTCGCTGGCGCTGGTGACGCTGTCGATCGGAACGGTGGTCGAAGTCGGGCTGCAGCGCGGCGGCGACTTCACCGGCAGCTTCATCGGCATCAACGGAATACCGACATTGCCCTTCATCGGCAACTCGCGCATCGGCTCGCATTTCGCGGTGTGGGCGCTGGTACTGCTGCTGGTGATCGGCTATGTCAACTTCACGTCGAGCCTGCGCGGCCGGGCGCTCAACGCCATCCGAACCGACCATCTGCTGGCCCAGTCGATGGGGGTCAGCGTGCCCTTCGATCTCGCGATGATGTTCTCGATCACCGCGGGCGTGGCCGGTCTCGGCGGCTGGTTCTACGCGCACACGCTGGGCTATGTGGCGCCCGATTCGCTGTCGATCGCGATGTCGGCCAACGTGCTGTTCATGGTGGTGGTGGGCGGGCGAAAGTCGGTGCTCGGCCCGATCGTCGGCGCCATCTTCTTCACCCTGGCGAGCGACCTGCTGCCCGGCACCGAGAGCCAGGGCATGTTCTTCGGCTCGCTGCTGATCCTGGTGCTGCTGTTCTCGCCCGACGGGCTGCTGAGCCTGCGTCCGCTCGCCTGGCTGCGCAGCCGCCCGGCATCGGCCGGCACGGGCGGTACCGCCGCGCAAAGCCATGTCCGCAGCGATGCCGCGGCACGCACACCACCTTCTGCGGGGGTGCTGCCATGAGCCTGGATGCACGCAACACGAGCATCGCCTTCGGCGGCCTCAAGGTGCTGACCAACGTCAGCGTCCAGGTTCAGCGGGGCCGCATCACCGGACTCGTCGGCCCCAATGGCGCGGGGAAGACGACGCTCTTCAACTGCCTGACCGGCGTGGCGCGGCCGCAGCAGGGCTCGGTCGAACTCGACGGCACCGACATCTCTCAGCTGCCGATGGACCGCCGCATCCAGCTGGGCATCTCGCGCACCTTCCAGACCCCGCGCCTGGACCTGGACGCGAGCGTGCTCGACGCGGTGATGCTGGGCTTCTATTCGCGCAACAAGCCGACGCTGGCGGGCAGCTTCATCTCGACCGGCGCACGGCGCGGCCATGACGCACGCCTTCGCGAACAGGCGCGCGCACTGATCGCGCAGTTCGAACTCACTGCCGACCCGCTGCAGCGCTCGGGGGCGCTGTCGCTCGGGCGGCTGCGGCTGCTCGAAGTGGCGCGGGCGCTGGCCAGCGAGCCGCAGTACCTGCTGCTGGACGAACCCGCCGCGGGCGTCGACGAGCACGACCGCTCGCTGCTCGCGCGGGCCATCCGCGATGCGGCCGCACGCAACGTCGGCGTGCTGCTGGTGGAGCACAACGTCGGCTTCGTCGCCGAACTGAGCGACCACATGCTCGCGCTGGTGCGCGGCGAAGTGGTTGCCTCCGGCCCGCCGCAGCAGGTCGTCAACGATCCCGAAGTGGTCACCGCATACCTTGGAGGCCAACGTGTCGCAGCCTGAACCGACCTTTCCCCCTTTGCGCGGCCTGCAGGTCGAGGGCGTGGCCGCGCGCTACGGCAACCTCACCGCGTGCTACCCGGTGGACCTGCGGGTGGCGCCAGGCGAACTGGTGGCGCTGATCGGCCCCAACGGCGCGGGCAAGACCAGCCTGATCGGTGCGCTCAATGGCACGGTGTCCGGCAGCGGCGCCATCACGCTCGACGGCCAGCGCATCGATGCCATGCCGGGCTGGAAGCGCGTCGGCATGGGCCTGACCACGGTGCCCGACAACCGCGGGTTGTTTCCCTCGCTCACGGTCGCCGACAACCTGCGCCTGGGCGCCTTGCTGACCGACCGGCGCAAGCGCGAGCAGGCGCTCGAAGACGCGCTCGCATTGTTCCCTTTCCTGCGCACGCGCTGGAACGATGCGGCCGGTGCGCTCAGCGGGGGCCAGCAGCAGATGCTGGCGGTCGCCAAGTGCATGGCCTGCAGCCCGCGCGTGCTGCTTCTCGACGAGCCCACACAGGGCCTGGCGCCGATCATCGTCGACGAGCTCGCGAAGGTGCTCCTGGACCTGCGGGCCCGGGGCCTGCCCATCCTGCTGGTCGAGCAGAACCAGTACCTGGTCGAGGCCGTGGCCGACCGCTTCATCGTGCTGGTGGGCGGCAAGGTCGTTCACAGCGGCCCGCGCGCCGCGCTCGCCGACCGCGAGCGCATTGCCGGGCTCTATCTGCAGCGCAAGGAAGCCGCTGCGCTTTCTCATTGACAACCACAGGAGACGACACATGGACCACCGTACCGGCAGACGACTCACACTGGCCGCCGCGCTCGCGCTCGGCATCACCGGCCTTCCCCTCCATGCCGCCGCGCAGGCCGCCAAGGGCGAGCCCTTCCGCGTCGGGCTGCTGCTCGCGTTGTCCGGCCCGGCGGCGGCCTACGGAGCGGACGAACGCGCCGCCATCGAGGCGGTCACCGAGCGCGCCAACGCCGCGGGCGGCATCAACGGCCGCCCGATCGAGCTGATCGTGAAAGACACCAAGACCAACCCGACGGAGGCGGCGCGCCTGGCCAACCAGGTGATCCTGGACGACAAGGTGATCGCAATCATCGGGGCCACCACCGGATCGGAAACGCTGGCCTTCGCCGACCTCGCGATGCGGTCCAAGGTGCCGGTGTTCCCGATGGTCGGCACGCAATCGGTGACCGATCCGAAGGAGGCGTTTTCCAAGTGGATGTTCCGCATGTCCGTGCCGATCGACACCGACCTGCCGGCCAGCTTCGACCGCATCGTGGCCGACAAGCGCAAGCGCCTGGCCATCTTTTCCGAGGAAGACGCCTACGGCCAGCAGGCGTCCGCGATGATGGAAAAGGTGGCCAAGAAGAACGGCCAGGTCGAAGTGGTGGAGCACACCTCCGCCCCCAAGGCCGCGACCGACCTCACCGCACATGCCATGCGCATCCGCAATGCCAAGCCCGACGCGGTGTTCCTCGCCACCTCCAGCACCGGCTCGGCCGGCGCGCTGCTGCGCAAGCTGCAGGAAGTGGGGCTGAACGTGCCGGTCTATGGCATGGCGGGCATCGTGCAGAAGCAGATCATCAAGAACGGCGGCAAGGCGGCCGAGAACCTGATCGCGCCCGCGCTGGTGAACCCCGACGAGGCGGGACCGCTCGTCGATCTGTTCGACCTGCTCAAGAACAAGGGCGGCGTGGCCGGCTTCGGCGCGCTGCTGGGTGCCAACGCCATGGCCACCGTGGTGCAGGCACTCAAGGCCGGCGCCACCGACGGCCCGAGCCTGCGCGACAAGGTCGAGTCCATGGGCCCCATCAAGGGCTACGCGGCCGCGCCGATCCGGTTCTCGCCCACCGACCATGACAGCTGGACCAAGGAAACGCTGTTCTACGTCACGGTGCGCGACGGCAAGTTCAAGAACCTCGACCCGAAGTGACCCCCGAGACCGAGCAAGGCTTTGCATGATGACGGCTGACAAGACCCTTCCCCTGCATGGGGTGCGCATCGTCGATCTGACCCAGGTCCAGTTCGGGCCCTGCGCGACGCAGGTGCTCGGCGACTTCGGCGCGGAGATCGTGAAGATCGAGCGGCCCGGCGATGGCGACATCTCGCGCACGACCGACCCCTACATCACCGAACCGGACGGCCAGAGCGCCTACTTCCTGGCCCTCAACCGCAACAAGCGCGGGATGATGATGGACATGGGGTCGGAGGCCGGCCGCCAGATCGTGCACCAGCTGCTCGAGCGCGCCGACGTGCTGGTGCACAACTTCCGCCCCGGCGTCGCGGAGCGCCTGGGGCTGGGCTTCGACGCACTGCATGCGCGGCATCCGCGGCTGATCTATGCCGCCGGCTCGGGCTTCGGTCCGGCTGGGCCGCTGGCGCACAAGGGCGGCCAGGACTTCCTTGCGCAATCGCTCTCGGGCATCGCCTCGCGCAACCCGGATGCGCAAGGCGTGCCGCAGCTCTTTCCAACGGCGCTGGGCGACTTCACCTCCGGCATGATCCTCGCGCAGGGCATCCTGATGGCGCTCTACCAGCGCGAGCGCACGGGGCTCGGGCAGCGCATCGACGTGTGCCTGCTCGACGTGCTGCTCACGATGCAGCAGCAGGAAGTCACGCAGCAGCTGCTGCGCGACAAGCCCGTCAACTGGGTCACGCAGAACCTGATCGGCATCTTCCCGACCCGAGACGGGGCGGTCACGCTGGTCGGCGTGTTCAGGCCGAACCCGCTGGCCGACCTGTGCCGCGCACTCGAGATCGAAGACCTGTCGGCCCGCCCAGAGTACGCCGACAAGGCATCCTGGGGACCGAAGCGCAGCGAGATCTTCGCGATCCTCGCGCCGGCCTTCGCCAGGTACACCACGGCCGAGTGCCTGCAGCGGCTCGACCGCGAAGACGTGCTCTGCGCGCCAGTGCTCGAGCTCGGCGAGGCGATCGCCCAGGAGCAGATCGGCGCCAACGGCATGCTGATCGAGTTCGATCATCCGGTGCACGGCCGCGTACGCACCGTGGGCAATCCACTGCACATGTCGGCCGCCCCGCAGCTTGCGGCCCGCGCCGCGCCGCTGCCCGGCCAGCACAACGACGAAGTGCTCTCGGAGCTGGGCTACACCGCCGCCGACATCGAGCGGCTGCGCCGCGAGCAGGTCATTGCCTGACGCAGCCCCGGCGTCGAGACACCACACCCACTTACCACCACAACGGAGACAACCATGTTCGTCGACTTCGACACCGGCCCCCGCGCCACCATCCGCGACATCAAGATCGGCGACAAGATCGCCATCGAGAAGACGATCTCGGAATCGGACGTCTATCTCTTCGCGGGCATCTGCGGCGATTTCTCGCCCAACCACATCAACGAGCGCTACATGAAAGGCTCGCGCTTCGGCACCCGCATCGCGCAGGGCGCGCTGGTCGTGGGCTTCACCTCGGCGGCGGCCGCCATGTTCGGTCTCAAATACCGCGTCGACGGCGTCTCCGCAGGCTACGACCGCCTGCGCTTCGTCGCGCCGGTTTTCTTCGGCGACACCATCCGCATCCACTACGAGATTGCACGCATCGATGTCGAGCGCGACCGCGCCTACGCCGCACTGAAGGTCACCAACCAGAACGACGAAGTGGTGCTGGTGGGCGAGCATGTGCTGCGCTTCGTCGCGCTGGAAACACGGGAGGCCTGAGCATGGCGAAGCCGATCGTTCTGCTGGAGAAGCAAGGGCCGGTGGGCCTGATCACCCTGGACCGCCCCGAGGCGCTGAATGCGCTGAGCACGCAGCTGATGGACGAGCTCACCGCCCACATCCGCGACTGCGAGGCCGACGATGCGATCGGCTGCATGGTGCTCACGGGCAGCGGCCGCGCCTTTGCGGCGGGTGCCGACATCAAGGAAATGGCCGACAAGGGCTACGCTGACGCGCTGCTCGAAGACTTCATCACCCGCAACTGGGAAGAAGCCACGCGCTGCCGCAAGCCCATCATCGCGGCGGTCAACGGGCTCGCACTCGGCGGCGGCTGCGAGCTGGCCATGATGTGCGACTTCATCCTGTGCTCGGAGAACGCCCGCTTCGGACAGCCCGAAGTCAAGGTCGGCGTGATGCCCGGCGCCGGCGGCACGCAGCGCCTGTCGCGTTCCATCGGCAAGTCGAAGGCGATGGAGATGTGCCTCACGGGCCGGATGATGGACGCGGCCGAAGCCGAGCGCTGCGGCCTCGTGAGCCGCATCGTCGCATCGGCGGAGCTGCTGCCCGAAGCGCTGCGCGTGGCCACCCAGATCGCAGAACTGTCGCGGCCGATCATCTACCTGACCAAGGAGGCGGTCAACCGCTCCTTCGAGGTGCCGCTGGCCGAAGGGGTGCGCTTCGAGCGCCGGCTCGCCCACACCACCTTCGCGCTGGAAGACCATAAGGAAGGCGCCGCGGCCTTCGCCGCCAAGCGAAAGCCGGTGTACAAACACCGCTGATCTCCACTGCCCGCGAGAGGACTGATGCTCGACCTGCCCTTCGAACGATGGACCCTGGGCGATGCGCTGGCGCAGCGCGTCGCACGATCGGGCGATGCGCCCTTCATCGGCATGGCCGGCGGCGAGCCCGTCGGTTTTCGCACGCTGCAGCTGCAGGTGCAGGCACTGGCCGAGGCGCTGCAGCGGCAGGGCGTCGCGCCGGGCGACCGGGTGGTGGTGATGGGTGGCAACTGCCTCACCACCCTGCGCTGCTGGTTTGCGCTGAACCTGCTCGGCGCGGTCGACGTCACCATCAACACCGCCTATCGCGGCCGGCCGCTGGAACACGCGATCAACACCGCGCAGGCGCGCCTGATGCTGGTGGCGCGGCGCCATCTCGCCGCGCTGTCCGAGTGCGAGGCGCAGCTTCCGCTGCTCGATGACGCGCTTCACTTCGACGACGAGAGCGAACCCGCAGCGCCACCGGAGCACGTGCGCTTCGCGCGTCTGCGATCTGCGCCGCTGCCGTTGCCGGACGAACCCCCGGCGGACTGGCAAGCACCCGGCGCCCAGCCGCAAGACCTGGCCTCGATCATCTTCACCTCCGGCACCTCGGGTCCGGCCAAGGGCGTGATGCTGCCGCATGCCCAGACCTACCTGGTGTCGCTGGAAAGCGCGCAGCAGCTCAAGCTCGGGGCTGACGACGCCTATTACATCTTCCATCCGCTGTTCCACATGTCGCCGCGCTACGTGGCCGTCTATGCAGCGCTCATCGCCGGCGCCCGGGTCTGCATGGACCGCGTCTTCAGCGCCGCCGACTGGCTGCCCCGCATTCGGGCCTGCGGCGCCACCGTGTCGATCGGGCACGGCCCGATGCTCGAGATGATCCATGCGACGCCCGAGCGACCGGACGATGCCCGCAACCCGCTTCAGCGCCTCGCCACGTCGCCGTTTCCGCAGCACATCGCGGCCGATTTCGAACGCCGCTTCGGGGTGCGCGGCCTCGAGGTCTGGGGCATGACCGAGGTCAACATCCCGTTGTGGAACTCGCTGGACGAGCCGCTGCGCCCCGGGTGCGGCCGGCTCGTCTCCGACGAGTACGAACTCCAGCTGGTCGACCCCGACACCGACCTGCCGGTGCCCGCTGGAAGCACCGGCGAGATCGTGGTTCGCGGCCGCCGCCCGTGGACGCTGATGCAGGGCTACTTCGGCATGCCCGAAGCCACGCAGAAGGCGTGGCGCAACCTGTGGTTCCACACCGGCGACCTCGCATGGCGGGACGAGGACGGCTGCTATCACTTCGTCGATCGCCTGGGCGATCGCATCCGCCGCCGCGCCGAGAACATCTCTTCGTACGAGATCGAGGTGGCCGCGCTGCAGCACCCTTCGGTGCAGGAATGCGCCGCGGTGGGCGTGCCTTCCGAGTTCGAAAGCGACGACGACGTGCTGCTGGTCGTCGTGCCCGCAGCCGGCAGCTTCGACGCCCTGGCGTTGCTCGCGCACCTCGCACGCAGCCTGCCTCACTTCATGGTGCCACGCTACATCGACACCCTGGACGACCTGCCGCGCACGCCCACGAACAAGGTCCGCAAGGCCGCACTGCGCGAGCGCGGCGTGACGCTCTCCACCTGGGACCGCAAGGCACAGGGCGTCGAGCTGCGTGCGCTTGCGGGCAGTCCACGACCCCGTTGAGGTCCTGGGCCGCCCGCTACGCCCCCGCCGTCGCTCCCCCGTCCATCGGGCGGAACTGCTCGTCAAAACGCTCCAGCGACGGCATCGGCAGCAAGGGCCGATCGTCCAGGTTGGCCACGACCGCATCGAGCGACGAAAGCATCTCGCGCCGCGCCTCGTCGCTCACGTAGGGCACGTGGTAGGCAATGAAGGGCTCGAGCACCGAATAGCCGACATAGCCCAGCGTCCCCTGCATCAGATGCCGCAGCATGCCCATCGGCAACGCGCCATGGAGCGCATCGGGGCCGAACATGTGCGCCCTGCCTCCGAGCGCAGTCAGCACCATCGCGCGCCGGCCCACCATGCCGGCCCGGTCGTACACGCGTCGTCCGCCATAGAAGGTACCCGACAGCAGCACGCGGTCGAACCACCCCTTCAGCATCGCGGGCGCCGAGAACCAGAACACGGGAAACGCGAGCACGAGCAAATCGGCGGCCAGCACGGGCTCGAGCTCTTCCAGGATGTCGGGGGCCAGCGTGCCCTGCGCGCGCGCATGGCGCTGCTCGAGCGAGTACACCAGGTGCGAGGGATCGCTGCGGCTTTCGAAGTCGCCGGCCCCGGCCACGGGATTGAAGCCCTTCGCATAGAGGTCCGATTGGCTCACGGCCCAGCCGGTGCGCTCCAGCGCATCGCGCGCAGTGCGGCTCATTGCATGGACGAACGATTTCGGCTCGGGATGGCAGTAGACGATGTGGGCCTGCTTCATGGTTCTGGCGTGGCTGCTGGCAGCCGGCGTTCGCGCACGGCCTGGTTGATGGCTTCGATCTCCTCGTCGATCCGCGCATGCAGCGCATCCGCCGGCGCGAGCCACTCCTTGATGCGCCGGACCATGCCTTGCGGCTTGGCCGCGAGGTCGCGCGCGCGGGCCAGGGCGGCGCCGCGGAGTTCGATGCGCGCAGCCAGCTCGGTGACCAGGCCCCAATCGCAGGCCTCGCGCGCAGTGATCGCGCCTCCGCCGAGCAGCAACTGCCGCGCGCGCAGCGTTCCCACGGCTGGCGCAAGCAGCAGGCTCGCGCCAGCTTCGGGCGCGATGCCGAGGTCCACGAACGGAAACCGCAGCACCGCGTCGGGGTCGGCCAGCACCCAGTCGGCATGCAGCAGCGCGGTCGCACCGATGCCGACCGCCCAGCCGTGCACCGCGATCACCAGGGGCTTGCGCAACCCGGCGAGCGCATGGAGGAACCGGGGGACGGGACCGTGCGCCGCTTGCGGCCATTGCGCGAAGGCCTGCAGGTCGTGGCCGGCCGTGAAGCCTTCGCCAGCGCCACACAGGAGCACGGCGCGCGTCTCGGCCTGGTCCTGCGCGGCGCACAGGGCATCGGCCAATGCGCCGAACATCGCCAGGTCGATCGCGTTGCGCTTGGCGGTGCGGTCGATCTCCAGCACGAGCACCTCGCCGTCGTGGCGGCTGTGGATGCCTTCCATCAGATCACCTTCAGTTCGGCGAGGCGCTCGAGCTGCGCGTCGCTGAGCCCGAGCCGCCGCTTGAACACCGCCTCGTTGTCCGCACCGATGCCGCGCGCGGTCTGCAGGATGGTGCATGGATGGTTGCTGAAGCGCGGCACCACGCCCGGGATCCGCACGCGACCGAAGTCCTCGTCGTCGACCGGCTGCAGGAAGCCGCGCGCCTTGACCTGTTCGTCGTCCACGATCTGCCGCGACGAATAGACCGGCGCAATGGTGCCGCCGCTTTCCTCGAAGCGCGCAAGCACATGCGCCAGGTCGTGCGCTGCGAACCAGTCGCGGAAGATGCCGTTGATCTCCCCCGCATGCTCGCAGCGGTCGACATTGTGGCGAAAGCGCGGCGCCTCGATCAGCTCGGGCCGGCCGATGGCCCGGCAGTTCGCCGCGTACAGCGCGTTGGTGCTGCCAGAGAGCGACACCCAATGTGCGTCGCGCGTTCGGTACACGCCGGTGGGCGCCGCGTACTGGCTCACGTTGCCCGATCGTTCGTGCGTCGTGCCGAGCAGGTCCTGCTTGAGCGTCAGGAAGTCGAGCAACTTGAGGACGCCTTCGGTCATTGACAGGTCGATGTCTTCGCCCTCGGCATGCGGGTCGCGCGCGAGTTTCCACAGCGAGCACATGACGCCGAGCGCGCCGAACAGGCCGCCGATCGAATCACCGATGGGATAGCCGACATGCATCGGCTCGCCATCGGGCTGGCCGCTGATATAGGCCATGCCGCCCATGGCTTCGAAGATGCGCGCGAAACCCGGCTTGTCCTTGTACGGGCCGTCCTGCCCGAAGGCCGTGGCGCGCAGGATGACGAGCCGCGGCTGCGCCTTGCGCAGCGTCTGCGCGTCCAGGCCCCAGCCTGCAAGCGTGCCGGGCCGGAAGTTCTCCACCAGCACGTCGGCCTCCTCGACCAGGCGCAGGAACAGTGCCCTGCCCTCGGGTTTGCGCAGGTCCAGCGAGACCAGCTGCTTGTCGCGGTTGAGCACCTTCCACCACAGCGACCTGCCGTCCTTGAACGGCGCGAAGGTGCGCAGCCCGTCGCCCGCGCCCGGCAGTTCGACTTTGAGGACGTCGGCGCCATAGTCGCTGAGCAATGCAGCGGCCGTCGGTGCGGCCACGATGGTGGCGATGTCGATGACCCGAAGGCCGGCCAGCGGCCCGCCCCGCGCGGGCCGGTGCGACGATGAATCGGGAGGAACAGGGGCTTCAGTCACGTTGATGGATTTCCATGTGGTCGTCTTTGCCGGTGGCGGGTGTGGCGGCGTCGCGGTCCCAGTCATAGGCCAGCGGCTGCCTGTCGCGAAAGCGGCGGGCCGCCTCGTGGTGGTCGGGTGCGGCCATGGCAAGGCCCTGGGCATGCGCCTCCATGCCGCCGAGCGCAAGGTAGCCGTGGTCGTGGCTGCGCTGCAGCATCTGCTTGGTCGCGGCGAACACGTCGCGCGGGCCGCGGGCCAGCTGCCGTGCCGCTGCCAGGGCGCTTTCCGGCAACTGCTCGACCGGATGGACCGCGTGCACAATGCCCAGGCGCCTGGCTTCGGTGGCATCGATGGAACGCGCTGTGAGCAGCAGATCGCGCGCCACGCCCAGGCCGACCACCCGCGGCAGCAGCCAGTGCGCGCCGAAATCGGGCACCACGCCCACGCGCGCGAACGACATGCAGAAACGCGCCCGCGGCGTGGCAAGCACCAGGTCCGCATGCAGCGCAAGGCTGAAGCCACCGCCGAACGCCGGGCCGTCGACGGCCGCGATGACAACGGCATCGAGCCCGAGCAATTGCTGCAGCCAGCGGTTGGCCGTCTCGATGCGCGCCTCGGTCTGCGCGGGCGTGTGCTGTTGCGGGTCCTGCAGCCGCGCCGCCATCTCGCGCACATCGCCGCCGGCGCTGAAGCTGCCGCCCGCGCCGCGCAGCACCAGCGCGCGAACCGCCCTGCCACCGCTACCCATCCAGTCGAGCAACCGGACATAGTCCTCGCGAAGCGCCTGGCCCAGCGGGTTGCGCGCCTCGGGCCGGGTGTGGACGAATTCGGCGACGTCGCCGTGCACGCACAGCGATGCCGCCTGGAAGATCGGTTCGGTCACTGCAGTTCTTTTCAAGACTTCAGCGAGAGCTGGAGTTCGGCGGCCAGCCGCGCGATGCGCTGGCGCTGCGCCGTGAAGTACGCCGAGGCCTCGCCGGGCGTGCTCGATTCGGGCTCCACCCCGAGGTTGGCCAGTTGCTCGCGCACCTCCTTGTCCGCGAGCGCCTCGCGCACTTCACGGTTGAGTGCATCCACCACTGCCGGCGGCGTGCCCACAGGCGCGAGCAGCATGAACCATGGGGTCAGGCCTTCGATGTCCTGGGTGATGCCGGCCTCGCGGCCGGTCGGCACCTCGGGGCGGATGCGCGATCGCGCCGGCTCCGTCACCGCCAGCAGGCGCACCTTGCCCGCTTCCAGCACCGGCCGCGCCACGGCGTACTCCATCATCGCGAAATCGACCTCGCCGGCACCCACAGCCGTGGCCGTGGGCTGCGTACCCTTGTACGGGACGGGCACGACCGGCATGCCCGCGGCGCGCGCGAGCGCCAGGCCGGCAATGTGCGGATTGCTTCCGTTCCCCGGGTGGCCCAGCGTGAGCTGGCCGGTCTTCTTGCCGAGGGCCACGAACCCGGCATAGTCCTTGGCTGGCAAGTCATGGCGCACCATGAGGAAGGTGGGCGCGCGGCCCAGCATGCTGATCGCGACGAAGTCCTTGCCGGGTGCGAAGCCCATGTTGTCGAACATCAGCGGAAACGTAGTCGTCACGGCCGTGGCCAGGCCGAGCGTGTAGCCATCGGCCTGCGCTTTCTGCATGAACTCCATGCCGATGCGGGTGGCTGCGCCCGGCTTGTTGTCGACGACGAACTGCTGGCCCATGCGCTCGCCGAGCTTGCGCGCCAGCACACGCGCGAGTCCATCGGTCGCGCCGCCGGGCGCGAAGCCCAGGACGATCTTGACCGGGCGGTCCGGGTACGCAGCGGCGTGCGAAGGCAACGCGGCGCCGGCCAGCCAGGCCAGCGCGATCGCGTTGGCGCCGCGCCGCGTGATGAGTGGGTGGTTCAATCGATGTCTCCTGCAGTTGCGTGGTGCTTGTGCGCCGATTGTTGCGCCGGCCGCCTCGGCTCGACCCCCCCTTTTCGGGGGGTGGGGTAAGCACCGAATTCGTACAATCTCCTGCCCTTGCCGAACGCCATCCACCCCGACGCCGACACCCATCTCGCGCGGCCACGCCTTCTCGAAGCGCTGCGGCGCGCGCAGGACAAGCGCTGCGTGGTGCTCGCCGCACCCGCGGGCAGCGGCAAGACGGCGCTGCTCGCGGCCTGGGCGCGGCAGCTGCGCACGCAACGCACGGTCGTCTGGGTCGATGCCGCGGGCGGCCGGGGCCTCGCGGCTGAACTCGCCGCGCGGTGTGCCGCGCAATTTCCGGGCTGGCCGGCACCGCCACGGCGGCGCGAGCGCAACGCGGACGCGTTCGCTGAATTGATGGACCTCGCAGTGAGCGCGGTGCGCCATGCCGCCGCATCGCCGAAGCCCGTGGTGCTGCTCATCGATCACCTCGACCGTGTCGAGGACGCCTCGGTGCTGCTCGCGCTGCAGCCGCTGCTCGACTACGCCCCGCCCACGCTGCAGTGCGTCTTTGCCTCGCGCGAGGCGCTCGCGCTGCCTCTGGAGCGATTGCGCATGCATGGCCAGCTGCTCGAGCTCGGCGCTGCCGAGATGCGCTGGTCCGACGACGAGGCCCACGCGCTGGTGCAGTCACGGCTGGGCGAGGCCGCCGAAGCCCCGGCGCTGCAGCAGGCCAGCCGCGGCTGGACGCTGGGCCTGGTGGCAAGCTGCGAGGCACTGCAGCGCGGTGCCCGCTCCGGCAAGGCCACCGAGCCAGTGCCGGCGATGGCCGCGCACTGTCTCGAAACGGAGGTTTTTTCGCACTGGAGCGCGCCCCGACGCAGGACCGTGGAAGTGCTGGCGGCCATGCCGGTCTTCGATGCGGGTCTGGTTGCCGCGGCCGGTGCGATGTCCATGCCCGAAGCCCACGACTTCGTCCATCGCCTCGTGCGAACGGGCTTCGTCGATGCGGCACCGACCGAGGGCTGGTGGACCTTCCACCCCATGATGGCCGCGGTGCTCCAGCGCCGGTTCGCACGCCTCAAGGCCGCGAAGCGCCGCCATTGGCACGGCCTCGCGAGCCTGTACTTCACCGCGCACGGGCGTCATGCGGACGCCGTCCGCCAGGCCGTGACAGGCCGCGACCTGGCGCGCGCCGCGGACCTCGTCGAGACCTGGGCCGGCGCACTCTTCCAGTCGGGCCGGCACGATGCGCTGGCCGAGCTGGTCCGCCTCGTGCCTGCCTCGGCGGTCCGCCACCGGCTGCAGCTGCGGCTATGGGTGGCGCTGCTCGCGCTGACCGAACAGCGCTTCGACGACTGCGAAGCCATGCTCGCCGCGCTCGAGGGCGACGTCGAAGCGTCCGATTCGACCACCCGGCGGCGCATGTGCGTCCTGCGGGGATGGCTTGCCATGTTCCGGGACGACATCGATGCTGCGCAGTTGGCGCTGCGCGGCGCGCCGCGGCACACCAAGGACATGCGCACCGACCCGATCACGCTCGCGGGAGAGCGCAACGTCCGGTCGTGGATTCGCATCTACCGCAACCAGTACGCGGACGCCCGCCGCCTGCAACGCTCGGCCGGCCATCGCGAGGCACCGCACGGTACGCTGTTCGGCACACTCAGCGGCCGCTGCCTAGAAGGCCTGAGCCTTGCGCTCGAGGGCCACATGAGCAAGGCCGAGCATGTCTATCGCGAGGTGCTGCGAGAGGCAGAGCCCGGCGGCCGCGCATTCCTCGACCCGAAGGTACTCGCCATCGGCCTGCTGGGCGAGACGCTCTACGAGATCAACGACCTCGCGGGCGTGCTGGCGCTCGAGCCCCGGCTGCCGGAATTGATCGCCCACTCCCTGCCCGATCCGCTGCTGCGCATCATGCTCGGCATCTGCCGTTCCCATGCCGTGCTCGGCCGGATCGACGCCGCGTTGCGGGTTGCCGAAGGCTTGCGCACGTATGCACGTTCGCGGCGGCTCGACCGGCTGCTCTGCTATGCCCTGCTCGAACGCATGCGCCTGCAGCTGGCGCGGCACGAAACCGCCCAGGCGCATGCGAACTGGAACGAGATTGCGCAGCTCCACGCGCGTCACGAACGCAGCGACAGCACGGCACTGGGCGAGATCGCCATCGTCGCCCGGCGCGCGGAGATCCTCGCGCACCTCTACGCGGGCCGCTTCGAGACCGCACGCGCACGGATCGATGCGCTGCTTGCCCTGTGCGAGGCGCGCGGTCGCCAGCGCCGCGTGGCCGCGCTGTGGTTCCAGCGCGCGGCGGTTGCGCAGGCGCTCGGCGAAGGCGCCGCAGCCTCCGAGAGCGCGCTGCAGGGGCTTCGGCTGGCCCAGCGGCTCGGCCTGGTGCGCAGCGTGCTCGATGCGCATCCAGCGGTGTGCGACCTGCTCGAAGGCGCACTTTCGCTGGCCAGGGAAGACAGCTTGCTTTCGTTCCATGCCGACCGGATGCGCGCGGCGGCCGGGCAAGGCCCGCTGGCGGGCGCCGCGCTCGGCAGGCCCGAGCTCGATCTTGCGCCGGCGGCGCCCGAGGGGCTCAGCGCGCGCGAACTGCAGGTGATGCAGCAGCTGGCGCTGGCCTTGCCCAACAAGGAGATTGCTCGCGCGCTGGGCATGTCGGGCGAAACGGTGAAATGGCACCTGCGCAACATCTACGTCAAGCTGCGTGTCACCACGCGCTACCAGGCGCTCGCGGTGCTGCGCCATGGCCGCACGAATTTCGCTCTCAGCGCGCCGGCCGCCGATGCAGCTGCGCATCGCGCGCGCTGAAGACCTCGACCACCTTGTCGCGAAAGTCCCGCATCAGCGAGGAGAAGTAGGCATTGCGCCGCCAGAACAGCCCGATCTGCAGCGTCCACACCGGCGCGGGCGCAGGCAGGGCGCTCAGGCCCGTTCCGGTGCTCGCGCCCAGCGAGTCGGCCGTCATGACCGTCAGCAGGTTGCTCGCGCGCACCAGCGGCGCGAAGACAGCCGGCGATGCGTCGGCCTGGAGGAACGCAGCCGGCATGGCGATGCCGGCTTCGTCGAACATCGACGCGACCCAGGCGCGCAGTGCGATGTTGGGCGGCGGCAGCACCCAGGGCTGCGCCGCCATGTCGTGCAGCGTGAACGGCCGGCGCAGCAGCGGGTGGTTCTTGCGCGCGACCACGAACGACTGCTGCTCGCCGAGCAGCACGCATGACAGCGCTGCGGGCGTGTCGGGCTGCATCGCGGCCACCGCGAAG